>NZ_JBFUES010000717.1:0-4086 GCF_056403875.1 Bradyrhizobium sp. P2_E8 | reverse complement strand
AGATTACATCGTACGCGAAGTCGTCACTCCGAGTCCCCGTAACCACATCTTCCTGTGGTTATGGGTCCCGGATCTGCGCGCGCTTGTGGCGCGCTTGTCCGGGACGACAGCGGAGTTTGCAGCTACACTTCCCGCACTACTGCAAATGCGCCAGATAATGCGCGACCGCCGTAATCTCCTCTTCGCTCATCGCATAGGCGACATCGGCCATCGCGGCGACGCCGCCGCCGACGCGCTGGCCGGCCTTGTAGTCGAAGAGCGCCTTCACGAGATATTCCTCGCGCTGGCCAGCGAGGCGCGCGACGGCCTTGGTGCCCGCGTAGGTGTCCGTGTGGCATGAGGCACAGCGGCGGCCGGTGGCGACTTGTGCGCCTTTCTTCGACAGATCGGGGTCCTTGTCCTCCGGACCCATCGGCGGCGCGAGCTGCGAAAAGTAAGCCCCCAGGCTGCGGATGTCCTCGTTGCCGATCTCCTCGACGATCGGCTGCATCTGGTCGTTCTTGCGCGAGCCGGCGCGGAAGAACACGAGCTGCCATTGCAGGAATTGATCGGGCTGGCCTGCGAGCGAAGGAATGTTCTCGGTCTGCGAGATGCCGTTGTCGCCGTGACAGCCGGCGCAGGCGGCGGCCTTCTCCTTGATCGCCGCATTGTCGGCGGCGCTTGCGGAGAGGGCGCCGAGCGCGATGAGCGCAACCGTGCTGATTGCGTGCGAGATGAACTGCCGGGGCATGGTAGGGATTCCGATCTATCGAAGTCGCCATTCCGGAGCGCGCCGCTTGGCGCGAGCCCGGAATCCATAACCACGAATCGGGGTTATGGGTTCCGGACTTGCGCGCAAGCGGCGCGCAATCCGGAACGACTGCATTGGACTGTGAAAAATGAACGAGGCTGCGGCCGTCACCCGGTCGCAGCCCCGTTATCGTGTCGCGCTACTTCTTGCTGTAGCTGATGCGATAGATCGCGCCGGCCCAGTCGTCGGCGACGAGGATCGAGCCGTCCTTGGCGAGGATGATGTCGTTGGGACGGCCGAGATAGCCCTGGTCACCCTCGATCCAGCCGGAGGCGAACACCTCCTGCTTGGCGTTCTTGCCGTCGGGTCCGACGATCACGCGCATGATGCGGCCGCCCTGGTACTTGTGGCGATTCCAGGAGCCGTGCTCGGCGATCAGGATGTTGTTCTTGTACTCGGCGGGGAATTGATCGCCGGTGTAGAACTTCATGCCGAGCGGAGCGACGTGCGCGCCGAGGTTCAGCACGGGCGGCGTGAACTCGGAGCACTTGTGACCCATCGCGAACTTCGGATCGGGCAGGTCACCCTGGTGGCAATAGGGATAGCCGAAATGCTCGCCCATCTTCGAGATCATGTTCAGCTTGTCGCTGGGCAGATCGTCGCTGACCCAGTCGCGCGCGTTCTCGGTGAACCAGAACTTGCCGGTACGCGGATCGACGTCGCCGCCGACCGAGTTGCGAACGCCGAGCGCATAGATTTCGGCGTTGCCGGTCTTGGGATCGACGCGGCGGATCTGCGAGACGCTGGTCGGGGGCACGCCGACGTTGAAGGGCGGTCCGAACGGCAGGTAGAACCAGCCTTCCTTGTCGACCGCGATGTACTTCCAGCCATGCGCGGCATAGGAGGGCATGTCGTCATAGACGACCTTGCCGTCGCCGAGCTTGTCCAGATTGGCCTCCGCGTTGTCGTAACGGATCAGCTTGTCGACCGCGATGACGTAGAGCGCGCCATCCTTGAAGGCGAGACCGGTGGGCATGTTCAGCCCCTTCAGGATGGTCTTGACCTCCTTCTTGCCGTTGTTGTCCTTGATGGCATAGACGTTGCCGAGGCCGAACGAGCCGACGAACAGCGTGCCCTTGTCACCCCAGGCCATCTGCCGCGCGGCGAGCACGCCGGGCGCATAGACCTCGATCTTGAAGCCCGCCGGCAGCTTGATCTTCTTCATCATCGCCGCGAGCTCGGCCTCCGATGCGCCGGTCGGCGGACCCGACGGCGGCGCCAGGCCCTTCTGCGCCTCGGTCTCGTCGCCCAGGAACCAGTCGTCCGGCGGATGGGTCCAGAATTCCTTGGTGCCGGATTCGTACTTCTTCAGCTGCCGGTTCTTGTCCTGTTGCTGCGCATTGACAACGCTGGTCCCGGCAAGAAGGGCAACCGCTGCAAGCGCCAACACGGATCGATGGAACATCGATGTCATCGCGTCACTCCCCTAAGGCAGCCGTCAGGGCTGCACGTTATTTTGTTATGGCTAGTCGAGAGGCGAAGTTTTGAGTCCGCCTGAGAGGCAGACGCAAAAAGGTTAGCACATCTGCGAGCGGTGAGAAGCGCGTGGCGCGCACTGCGGTTGCGCTCAATAAGAATTGAGACGGATTTTCTTCGGACGCTGGCACAGCAGCCGCAATGATCTCGCTGCAACGCGGAATCAAGATCGCGCGCGACTGATTTTCAGGCAGCCGAAGGGGCGGTCACACAAAAACGCGAAAACAACCCCATGCACAGTAGAACGGCAAAGACCATGTTGCGCCCGGTGACGGCACGCAGACATTTGATGCATCGAGCAAAACAGCAGCAGCGGCGCTTACGAGGCGACGGGGTAGGGTCCGTCGTCGAACACCGTGTCATGATAGCCTTTCGACCCGATCGCGCGCGCCAGCGTGCTGCGAAAATCCCGTCCCGCGACGAGGCTGTGCAGCACATGCGCGAAGTCGAATTCAGGCCGCCAACCCAATTCGCGCCGCGCACGATCGTTGACGTAGACGCGGTCGATCTGCGGAAACAGGCGCCAGCTGTGCGCCGCATAGAGCTGCGCGCAATCCGGATAGAGCTTGCGCACGACACCCGCCGCGTCGCGCGCGATCGCCGCGAGATGGTGCGGCTCGAACGGACTCGTGGCCGACACGATGTAGCGGGCGAAGCCGATGTCGGGCGCACGTTCGACGGCGAGCAGATGGGCGCTCACAGCGTCCGCTATATCCAGCCGGCGATAGAGCAGCTCATTGGCCTGTGCGTTCTCCAGCGTGTAGGCCGTGCGCATCGCCGGATCGTCATCGTCTTCCGGAAAGAAGCGCGAGGTTCGCAAGGTGAGGACGGGCAGGCCGCGCTCGCGAAAGAACAGCTCGCACAGGCTCTCCGCCATCAGCTTGGTCGTTCCGTAGATGTTCTTCGGCACCGGCGGCAGATCCTCGGTGACCCACACCGCGGCCTGTCCGGCTTCGGGGCGAAGCTGCGAGCCGAACGCGCTGGTGGTGCTGGTGAAAACGAAGCCACGAACGCCGGCGGCCACGGCCGCCTCGAGCAGGTTGAGCGTGCCCGTGACGTTGGTGTCGACGAAATCCTGCCCGCTGTGGGTCGCCACATGCGGCTTGTGCAGCGTCGCGGTGTGGATCACGGCGGTGACGCCGTCCATCTGGCGCCGTACGAAATCGGGATCGACGATCGAGCCGACGGCATCGGTGAAGGGCGACGGCTTCAGATCGACCCCGTGCACAGGTGACCCGCGCCCGCGGAGCGTGCGGAGAAGAGCCTCCCCGAGATGGCCCGCGCTGCCGGTGACCAGAATTGTCATTGCAGACCCAATACAGCCGCCAGCGGCGTGGAAATCCACGATTCCGTCCGGTTTGGCTGGATGCTCTGGGAAAAATTGGAGCGGGCGAAGGGGCTCGAACCCTCGACCCCGACCTTGGCAAGGTCGTGCTCTACCACTGAGCTACACCCGCATCCTGTGTCGGTCGCATGACGCGCCGGCAACGGCTGTCGTATGCCAAAAGCGGGAGGGGAATGCAACAGCTACCGGCGGCATAGATTGGTATCTTGGGGCCTATATGAACCCCGAAAGCGGCCAAATCGACCGAAAATGCCCCGGAACCGCCGAATCAGTCCCGATGGATTGAAATTCGGCCGTCCCGGCCCAATTTAGGAGCCGACGACGAAGCATATGCGTTGGCGACGTGCTAAAGACCCGCCATTCCAGACATAAGACGAGGGGATCCCGTGACGATCATCGACCAGGGTAACGGAGCGGCGGGCCCGGCTGCGGCCGATCTGATCAAGGACACCACCACCCAGACCTTCGTGAAGGA
>NZ_JBFUES010000716.1:0-4089 GCF_056403875.1 Bradyrhizobium sp. P2_E8 | reverse complement strand
ATCCTGAGGAGACCGCTGGAAGCGGTCGTCTCGAAGGACGAGGCGCGCGCTCAGGCCCCCGCCAAGCAATCAAATGCGATCGCCCCGCCCTCCGGGGGACGGGAGGAGAGCCGCGCTAAACCCATCCGCTATATTTGCGCCTGATCTCGTCGCTCCAATTCCACTCCCGCATCACGACCTCCTCGCACAGGCCGATGTCGCGGCGCAGCCAGGGCGACGCCGGATATTTGCCGGCCCATCTGTCACCCTTCACGGATGTCAGGCGTTGCCACAGGGCCTTGAGGGCGCACAGCGATCGGTGAATTCGCATCGGTTGATGTCCAGGGGAAGCTTTCGTCGGGCAGCACGCGGCCGTTCGAACCGGAGCCAACCGGTTCGTTCGCAAGGCCACATGCGGGTGAGGTGAAGAGGGTGGTGCTACGCCGCGACTTTCATCCGTCGCTCGATCTCGCGGTCGATCGTGGCGGCGAGCTCGCTGCTCACTTCCACCATCGGCAGGCGCACTTCGGGGCTGTCGATCAGGCCGCTGCGCCACAGCCAGTGCTTGGCCGGCGCGGGGCTCGGCTCGGTGWACAACAGGCGCGTCAGTTCGGCGACCTCCTGCCAGCGCGCCTGCGCCGCGTCATGGTTGCCGCGCTTCAGCTCGGCATACACGGCGGCGAAGGTTGCGGTCTCGACATGGGCCGAGAGCACGATGCCGCCGTCGGCACCGTCGACGAGCGCTTCGAGGTAGTTCGCGTCCTCGCCGGTGAGCACGCGAAATTTCTCGGGCCGGTCGCGCAGCAGCGCGATCGACTGCTCGCGGCTGGCGCCGCAATCCTTCAGGCCGACGATGTTGGGATGCTCGGCGAGCCGCAGCATGGTCTGGTTGGTGATGTTGACCGCGCAGCGATAGGGGATGTTGTAGAGCGCGAGCGGCCAGGCGGCGTGATCGGCGAGTGCTTCGAAATGCGCCAGGAGCCCGCGTTGCGACGGCCGCACGTAATAGGGGCTCGCGATCAAATATCCCTCGATCGGCCAGTCCGCGGTTTCATCGAGGCGCTCCTTCAGCCGCGAGGTGTCCGCGCCCGATAAGCCCAGGCAGATTGGGATGGTGCGGCCGCCGGCCGCCATCTCGTCGCGCACGATGGCGACGAGGCGTTCGAGCTCGGCGTCCCGCAGCGTCATGCCTTCGCCCGAGGTCGCCCCCAGGATGAAGCCGTCGACGGCCTGTCCGCTGTAATGCCGCGTCAGCCGCCGCAGCGACGTCTCGTCGAGCTTGCCGCCCTGAAACGGCGTCACCAGCGGCAGCCAGAGTCCGTGCAGATGCGTTCGCAGGTCGGTCATGTCCAGTTCTCCTTCTCGGGAAAAAACCTGAGACGGAGGCACATGAAAAAACCCCGTCCAGGTGGCGGGGTTTTCGGGATTTGCTGCAATGACGAAGCGTAGTTAGCGCGCGCAAAAATCCGAGGTCCCCGGGCGGGGACCTTTTTTCGAGACGATTGCGCACGACTTCGTGATCATTTGCAAATGATGCGGGCGATACGTGGAACTGTCAATACACGCGGAAGGCGAATACCGAATTGGACAGAAAAAAAGCCGGGCTCGAACGAGCCCGGCTTAAGGTATTGGCCACGTGAGGCCGACACAATCACCTTCCAAGAGGGATTACTGAACTCCCGCGCCACTGGAGGAGGGGGACAAATGCGCAACGCGAAGGCTCAGCGTGCAAACATTATGAGCTTGCCCAACGCCATGCAGCAACAGCCGAGGCCGCATGTCAGACATGCGGAAATCAGGACGGCCAGCGCTGCGCCTTGCTCACCACGAAGTCGCGGAACACCTGCACGCGCGCGACCGTCTTCAACTCCTCGGGATAGACGAAATACGTATCGAGCTGGATCGAATCCGATTCGCCGAACAGTTGCACGAGACGGCTCTGCTCTTCGATCAGATAGTCCGGCAGCGCGGCGATGCCGAGGCCCTGCTGACAGGCGCGCACCAGGCCGAGGATGTTGTTCACCCTGAAATAGGCCTCGCGCGGACCCGAGCCGTTGCGGCCGGCTTCGACCAGCCAGTTGCGGTTCTGAAGATGCGGCGCGAAGTTGCCGTCCGAGAGCGTGATGATGCGGTGGGAGTCGAGCTCCTCCAGCGTGCGCGGCGTGCCGAAGCGCTTGATGTAATCCGGCGAGCAATAGGCGTGGAAGCCCATCGCGAACAGCTTGCGCTGGATGAGATCCGGCTGCGTCGGCTTGCGGGTGCGGATCGCGACGTCCGCCTCGCGCATCGACAGGTCGAGCTCCTCGTCGGTGACGATCAGCGAGATCCGGATCTCCGGATAGAGCGCGGTGAATTCSCCGAGCCGCGGGATCAGCCAGTTGATGCCGACGCCGGGCGTGGTGGTGATCTTGAGATCGCCGCTCGGCCGCTCGCGGCTGTCGGTCAGTTTGGCGCGTGCCGCCTGGAGCTGCATGAACACGTCATGCGCGGTGCGGAACAGGAGGTCGCCCTGCTCGGTGAGGATCAGGCCGCGGGCGTGGCGGTGGAACAGCGAGACCGAGAGCTCCTGCTCCAGCGCCGAGACCTGGCGCGAGACCGCCGATTGCGACAGGCCGAGCTGCTCGCCCGCATGCGTGAAGCTGCCCGCTTCAGCCGCCGCGTGAAACACCTTCAGCTTGTCCCAGTCCATATCCGTAAATCCGTCGCGTGATCGAGGCATGATCTTTATTCCGCTGCAGCGCGCTCGCTGGCGCGCAGGGCCAAGAAACGTTCGGCCTCGAGCGCTGCCATGCAGCCGAGGCCTGCGGCCGTCACGGCCTGGCGATAAGTCTCGTCGGCGACGTCGCCGGCGGCGAACAGTCCGGGCACCGAGGTGGCGGTCGAGTTCGGGGCGACCTCGACATAGCCCGACGGTTTGAGCTTGACCTGGTCCTTCACGAGCTCGGTCGCCGGGGCGTGGCCGATGGCGATGAAGATGCCGTCGGCCTTCAGCTCGGTGAGCGCGCCGGTCCTGACGTTCTTGAGGCGGACATGGGTGACCTTGTTCGGGTTCTCGGTGCCGCAGATCTCGTCGACGGCTGAGTCCCAGACCACCTTGATCTTCGGGTGCTTGAACAGACGCTCCTGCAGGATGCGCTCGGCGCGGAAGTGGTCGCGACGATGCACGATGGTGACCTGCGAGGCATGGTTGGTGAGGAACAGCGCTTCCTCGACCGCGGTATTGCCGCCGCCGACCACGATCACTTCCTTGCCGCGGTAGAAGAAGCCGTCGCAGGTGGCGCAGGCCGAGACGCCGCCGCCCTGGAATTTCCCTTCGGACGGAAGCCCGAGCCAGCGCGCTTGCGCGCCCGTGGCGAGGATCACGGTTTCGGCGAGATAGACGTCGCCGCTGTCGCAGGTGAGGCGGAACGGACGTCGCCCGGTCTCCAGCTTGGTCACGAGGTCGGTGACGATCTTGGTGCCGACATGGACCGCCTGCTTCTCCATCTGCTCCATCAGCCAGGGGCCCTGGATCACGTCGGCGAAGCCCGGATAATTCTCGACGTCGGTGGTGATGGTGAGCTGGCCGCCCGGCTGGATGCCCTGGATCAGGATCGGCTCGAGCATCGCGCGCGCGGCGTAGATCGCCGCCGTGTAGCCCGCGGGGCCAGAGCCAACAATCACGACCTTTGCATGAACAGGAGCGGACATTTCGATGGACGCCTTTCACGGGGGATTTGCAGCGCGGGCGCGGAAGGAGCCAGGAGGCCTCGCGGAAGCGCTGAAATATCAGAGCTAATCTAAGCGTTCTGGTGAGCTATGCAAGAATTGCATTCCCTGTCGGCGGATTTTTCCAACAAGGAACAAAAGTCGATTGCGCTGCACGCGCAATAAAATTGCGCAATGGGTGCGGACTGGGCTATGAGGATTGCGACAGACCCACCCGATACCGCCGCAAAGGCCAGGAGTTCCAATCACGTGTCGCGGAACCTAGACGAGATCGACCTGAAAATTCTCACCGAGATTCAGGCCGACGGTCGAATCACGAATGTTGAGCTCGCCAAGCGGGTGGGCATTTCGCCACCGCCCTGCCTGCGCCGGGTCCGGGCGCTGGAGGAGGAGGGCTATATC
>NZ_JBFUES010000715.1:0-4096 GCF_056403875.1 Bradyrhizobium sp. P2_E8 | reverse complement strand
GGCGGCCAATGGCCGCCTATGCCACCTTCTCCCACAAGGGGAGAAGGGAAGAGACCCTACCGCTACGGCTGCTCCATGCGCGCCCGGAGGGCATCGGCATCGGCCTTTGGCAGCGACTTCAGCGTCGGCTTGATGGTCTCCCCGCCGACGATCTTGCCGTTGCGCATGAACATCCAGTCCGAGATGTCGGCTTCGCTGAACTTGACCTCGTCGCCCGCGTGCTTGCCGGGCAGATCGCGCGGCTCATTGGCGAAGCGGCCGGAATAGGCCCCGTTGGGCAGCTTCTTCACCTCGGCGATCCAGATGTGCTCGCCGCCCTTCCGGGTGGAAAAGCGCACTTTCAGGGCGTGCCCGGCCTCCGACGGCTTGGGCGCCTCGTACGAGGCCCAGAAGGTCGGGAGCGTGCCGCGGCCGCGCGCGATCGCGGCGTTCATTTCGGGATCGGTGGTGCGTACGTCGACGATCGGCGAGCGGTCTTGCGCTGCGACCTCGGGCGTGGGGCCGATGGTCAGGATGCCGAAAACACTGACGCCGGTGATTGCGGCGAGAACGGCCCATTTCAGGGGCTGGGAGAGTTGCGTTGCCATGATAGCGATGTCCAGGATGCTTCGATGTCTCCTGGCTTTGTCGCGTGTCGGCAGCAGCACGTTCATAGCGCAATAAGCCACAAACGTTGCGTGTTTCCCCTCTCCCTTGCGAGAGGGGAAACGTAATCGCCGTCGATCAAAACACCTTGCGGATCCAGTTGTGCGGATCGTTGGTGCGGCCGTACTGGATGTCGACGAGCTGCTTGCGCAGGCCCATGGCGACGGGGCCGGCGGCGCCGCCGCTGATCTCGAAATCGCCGCTCACCGAGCGCACCTTGCCGATCGGCGAGATCACGGCCGCAGTGCCGCAGGCGAAGGCTTCCTTCAGCTTGCCGGAGCCTGCATCCTTGCGCCATTGGTCGAGGGAGTACGGCTCCTCGCGCACCGTCTTGCCGGCATCCTTCGCCAGCGCGATGATGGAGTCGCGGGTGATGCCGGGCAGGATCGTGCCGAGCGGCGGCGTCGAGAGCGAGCCGTCGTCGAACACGAAGAAGACGTTCATGCCGCCGAGCTCCTCGATGTAGCGGCGCTCGACCGCGTCGAGGAACACGACCTGATCGCAGCCGTGCTGGATGGCTTCGGCCTGGGCGCGCAGGCTCGCCGCATAATTGCCGCCGCACTTGACGGCGCCGGTGCCGCCGATCGCGGCGCGCGTGTAGTTCTCCGACACCCAGATCGAGACCGGCGCAGGTCCGCCCTTGAAGTAGGAGCCAACAGGCGAGGCGATCACCGCGAAGATGTATTCGGACGACGGCTTGACGCCGAGGAAGGTCTCGCTCGCGATCATGAAGGGCCGCAGGTAAAGGCTGCCCTCGCCGCCCGGCATCCAGGCGCGATCGATACGCACGACCTGCTCGACCGCCTCGATGAAGACGTCTTCGGGCAGCTGCGCCATCGCCATGCGGTCGGCGGAGTCCTTGAAGCGGCGCGCATTGGCGTCGGGGCGGAACAGGTTCACGCCGCCGTCGTCGCGCTTGTAGGCCTTGAGGCCTTCGAAAATCTCCTGGGCATAGTGCAGGACTGCGCCGGCTGGATCGATCTGGAAGTTGGCGCGCGCCTCGATCTTCGCCTCGTACCAGCCGCCCTTGGCCTGGTTATAGCGGACCACAGCCATGTGATCGGTAAAGACGCGCCCGAAGCCGGGGTCCACCAGCTTGGCGACCCGATCCTTCTCGGGCGTCGGGTTGGATGCGGGCTGGATGTCGAATTTCACGCTCATGTCCTTGCCTCCCGCTGCCGGTAGCGGCGCTGTTCGGGCGCCCGCCTGCCCGTTCCGGGCCCGGCTGGCTTGATTAGATTGTTGGCCGAACCACCGCCAGCCTTGTTACGGCCGGTTTCCGTGACCAGCATGTCGCCGAGGACATGCTTTTGCGGAAGGCGGAAGTCCAGTATGTTTTGCCGAAATGCCGCTCGACAATCGCACGGTAGATCTGATCCGGCCGTTGCCGCCTGTCCGGCTCTCTCCGGCCGCTCTTAGAGAATGCCACCCGACGCGAAACGATCTAAAATTTCGTGCGGGCTGATCGTTTTGTAACATTGAACCCAAGATACGTCAATATGCCTGACATAAATTTCGCGACTCCCTCTCAAGACGCTGCCGAGCTCCGGCCGGCCGCAGGCGAAGGAGGCAATTTGCGCTGGGATATCATCGAGCTACTGTTCTTCGCCTATCGCGACTTCGTCGGCGATCCCGACCAGGAGCTGGAGGCGTTCGGCTTCGGCCGGGCCCATCACCGCGTCATGCACTTCGTCTACCGCTATCCCGGACTGAAGGTCGCCGATCTGCTCGACGTCCTGCGCATCACGAAACAGTCGCTCGGCCGGGTGCTCAAGCAGCTCCTGGACGAGGGCTATATCGTGCAGAAGACCGGCGACAATGATCGCCGCCAGCGCCTGCTCTATGCCACGCCGAAGGGCGAGGCGCTGGTGCAGAAGCTCGCCGGGCTCCAGACCACGCGGATCACCAAGGCGCTCGCCGAGATGGCGCCGCAGGATGCGGAGACGGTGAAGCGCTTCCTGCGCGCGATGATCGACCGCGAAGATCCGGACAAGGTGCTGGAGACGATCTTCGCCTCCGTCAATCAAGACGCAAAGGAGTGACCGTGCCGCTCGCTGCCACGCTCGCCCGTCCGCCGGTGCAACCGGCCGATRACGCCCCGCATCTTCTGCTGGTCGACGACGACCGCCGCATCCGCGATCTGCTGTCGCGCTTCCTCGCCAGCGAAGGCTATCGCGTCTCGACCGCGGCCAGCGCCAGCGATGCGCGTTCGAAGCTCATGGGCCTGCATTTCGACCTCTTGATCCTCGACGTCATGATGCCCGGCGAGACCGGCTTCGACCTCGCCCGCTTCATCCGCACCTCCTCCTCGGTGCCGATCGTGATGCTGACGGCGCGCCATGAGGCCGAAGCCCGCATCGAGGGGCTCCAGATCGGCGCCGACGACTACGTGGCAAAACCGTTCGAGCCGCGCGAGCTTGCGCTGCGCATCAACAACATCCTCAAGCGCGCCGCCCCGCCGCCGCAGGCCGCGGTGGTGGAGAAGATCGCGTTCGGTCCCTACGTCTACCATCTCGATCGCGGCGAATTGCGCCAGGGCGAGGAGGTCATTCACCTCACCGACCGCGAGCGCGAGATGCTTCGCATTCTCTCGGAGACGCCGGGCGAGACCGTGCCGCGCAGCGCGCTGACCGGCAATGGCAGCGTCAACGAGCGCGCCGTCGACGTGCAGATCAACCGCCTCAGGCGCAAGATCGAGACCGATCCCGCCAATCCGCTGTTCCTCCAGGCGGTGCGCGGCATCGGCTACCGGCTGGTGGCATCGCCATAAAGCAGTGAAGCGCGACCGATGAGCACGATCGATACCGGCCTGACGCTGCTGAAGAGCGCCGCCGGCCGCGTCTCCGCCGCCAATGGCTGGATGGGCAACGCGTTCAAGGGCTGGATGCCGACCGGCCTCTATGCCCGCGCGCTGCTGATCATGATCGTGCCGATGGTGATCCTGCAATCGGTCGTCGCCWTCGTGTTCATGGAGCGGCACTGGAATACGGTGACGCGCCGCCTGTCGGCCGCGGTGGTGCAGGACATCGCCGCGCTGATCGACGTCTACAAGGGCTATCCGCAGGACAAGGACCGCGACCAGATCCGTCGCATCGCCCAGCAGCGTTTGGGCCTCGTCGTCGATTTCCTGCCCGCCGGCGACATGCCGCCGCCGGGACCAAAGCCGTTCTTCTCGCTGCTCGACCAGACGCTGTCGGTGCAGCTCGGCCGCCAGATCGGGCGCTCGTTCTGGATCGACACGGTCGGCCGCTCCAACCTCGTCGAGATCCGCATCCAGCTCGACGACGCCGTGATGCGCGTGTTCGCGCAGCGCAGCGCGGCCTACGCCTCGAACTCGGAGATCTTCCTGTTCTGGATGGTCGGCACGTCCTCGATCCTGCTGATCGTCGCGGTGCTGTTCCTGCGCAACCAGATCAAGCCGATCCTGCGTCTTGCCGATGCAGCCGAGAGC
>NZ_JBFUES010000714.1:0-4097 GCF_056403875.1 Bradyrhizobium sp. P2_E8 | reverse complement strand
GCCACGAGATTTGCGCATCAGCGTGCGCTACGTCCGCGGTGAGCCCTTCAGCCCGCTGCCGCATTTCCTCCTCACGCTGCACCGAGCTCGGACGATCGTTGTAGCTGTCGCCGAGGAAAGTGCCCTCGCGCGCCGCGGTGAGCTCAACCTGGGTTGCATCCAGGCGGCGTCGCGCGCCGATTTCGGTCTGCTGAGCAATGGTTTGATCTCGCGTCAAGCGGCCAAGCTCGACAGACGAAACGCTGCCCGATTTGATAAGCGATGAAGCTCTTTCCACCGCGGCCGCCGCCTCTTCGCGACGCGCTGCGGCCGCTTCGATTGATGTTTGGATTTCTGCGATGCGCGCCTCGAGCTGACGGATGCGCCCCGCCGTGAACAGGGCCGCCTGACGCGCCAGATCCTTCTGCGCTGCGTGGGCCGAAGCTATCTTCGAAATGAGGCTTGGCCTCTCGTTTTCCAGGCGGGACATTTGGCTGCGCAAATCATCGAGCCGCACGCGGTCACCGCGCGGGTTGACGACCTGAAGGATGAAAGTGCCCGCGGCAACGATGCCTGGATCGCCCGACAGAGAGGCGCCGGCTGAAATCTTGCCGTCGATCGGCGACCTCAATGTCACCAGTCTCGAGTTGACGACGGCTTCGACGCTTGACGTCTGGAAAAGCGCTCTCAGCGGGAGCCAGCCGAATACTGCGACGATGGCGATGCCCGCAGCTGCCTTCACAACTCGCAGTGGTATCCGGCTCGGCTTGGATTGCGCCACATTCGCGGTTGGAGCGTCAATCTCCGAGGCCTCCGTCTTGCCGGGATTAAGATGCGCATCCAACTCCAGCTGCAGATCGTACGCTCCTTTTGATACGCCAACCGATCCCGTGGGAGATTCGACGGTGTGTGGACCGCCGCCTTCGGATGCCGAGTCGCAACGCGGTTGATTCTTCATGGTAGACATGATCACCAACGCGCAACCTAGGCGAGAGATGCAGGCCGCGGAAGAAAAATGCGATGTTGGTGAGACAAATGCTACTGAAAGGCGAGAATGCTCTACAGTAGCGGATGGCCGGAACCGCATCGCCCCACTGAGGCGCAGGTTCGTGCTACCGTTCAGCCGTGGCGTTGTCGACGTGCAGCTTGGTCATAGGCGAAGCCGGCGGCATTGCCCTCGCGAAGCCCGCCAGAATGCTGGCGCCAAGCTCCGAGGTCGGGACCGGCCGGCCGAAGAAAACCCCCTGGACCTGATGACCGTCGGCCGTATCGAGAAACGCCGCCTGGCTGGCGGTCTCGACGCCTTCGACCGTTACGCGCATGTGCAGCCTGCGTCCGAGCGCGATGATCGCCTTGACCACCGCTCCGACCTGGCAACCGGCGGCATCTTGCGAGCTCCATCCAGGGCGTTTGCCGCCCTGATGTTCAGTTCAGAAGCTAACAACGATTTGGCTCCCTTAATCGGCCCTAATGAGCCATTGGCTGGAGCTGACGGCGCTAGCCTGCCGGGTGGAACTACCACTGAATAAGCACCACAGCAGCGATCAGCAGCACGAACAAGATCGGCAGCAGTACGGGAGGTACCATCCACTCGCTCAACTTGGAGATATTCGACATTTGACCGCCTCTTGGTCGTGGCGGGAGCACAAGCTCTCAGTCACCGATAACAGCCGACGGGCGCGCGGGGATGACTAGGATATAGTGCCTATTCGCAGAATAACGAGGCCAAGCGCAACTTTCTTGCCGTCGTCAGCATCGAGCGGCATTGTAAGACGCTTCCGGTATAACCACTTGAGTTGGCGCAACTGGATCGCTTCAGCATCCCCCTTCGCGCCAAGCTTCGGCCACGTCCGATGTTGTCAGCCTACCGCCTGCACGCAATGTCGACGTGAGCGTCGCGGGACAGGATAAGCTATGAGCATCCGAAATCTTTCGATGCAAATCGTGCCGGGCACCGGTCTCCTGTACCGGCAACTGATCGGCCTCAACCGTGATTGAGTTCCAAATCACAGTCGTTCTTATGATCGCACGCGGCGCGCCGTGCGATTTTGGGGACACGACAGCGCTATTGAGGCAGCGTTCTGACTCGCGGAACGGTTGCGTGGGAAGCACGCCCCTCACCTGGGAAAGTGGAGATACGCGAGAAGGAAAAGTCCTCCACACGACAGGAAGGTAATCGCGTGCAGTCTCGGTTGGCTCTTCCGGCACACGGGTGTCAGCCCAGCCGCTACTATTCAGGAGGGCGGATCAATGGGGCGACGTTTATCTATTCGTCGCGCAATTTCGCCCAGCTTGCAAGATCAGCTTGCAAGATCAGCTTGCAAGAGTAGGATCGTCTCAACAATTTCCGCCGCGCGAGTTGCCTGACTATCCGCGCAGCTCCACAGCTTTCTTGCTACCAAGCGATTCGGCACAAGCTTTTGCAACGGCCGAGTTTGGCTCGGTGCTTCCCGGCATCGTGGCCCAACCGCCCTTTTCAACGAACTTGCTCTGGTCCCATGCATAGGTCGCTTTCTTCATTTCAACCAGGTTCGTCGATGCATCCGCGGCTTGTCGAAACTTCTCAACGCAGATGGGTGCGAGAGCTGCGACGACAGCCGTCGCCGCACTATTCCTTGCGAGCGTCTCGGCGGTCCCAGCCGCCCCAGCTGAAACCCACGATTGCCAGAGCAATTGCTCCGGCCACGGCTCCCCACAGTGCCGGCCGCACGGCAGCTTTTGTCTCCCTGGAGATTTCCATCGTTTTCACCTTGACCTAGAGGTAAGTCGACTTCACCCGTTAAGAAGGCTAGACACGTCGAGCGATCGGCGTCTGTACCAAATTGCTCACGCAATCGCGTACGGACAGTCGCGGGATGGCCCGATGCGCCCGTTCGCCGCTGTGCCTACGGCGAGTATCCGCCCCGCGGGGCCCGGAGCGGGGCTCCCGGAAATGCAGCGCCTTTGTGAAATCTCTACCTTTCGTAGTTGAGCGCTGGTGGCGCCAGAATCGGTTCGAGTGTTCCTTTTTGAACAGACGGCGACATCTTTCCCCGATCTCTTCCGTGCATTGCCTGACTTGGAATGTATTACCGATCAGCCCGGCCATCGTGGCCGGGCTTTTCGCTTGAGGACTTCGCGGTCGATGCCGATAGAACAGCAAGTCTCACCTCGGCGTCTCGGCAAGCGAAAAGTAGCTTCCCTGGAAGAGTTTGCCGGACTGCGGTGTGCGCAGGCGATCTCAACTCACGTGCGCTCTCTTTAAGCAGATAGTCGTTCTACCTCTCGGAATCGGTTCATCCGTTTCCTTCTCTGCCATTCTGCGTCATGARCCGGCTCGCTTAGAAATCCATACCTCCCATGCCCCCCATGCCCCCGCCACCCGCAGGCGCGCCGCTGCCTGCGTTCCTCTTCGGCACTTCGGCGACCATGGCTTCGGTGGTGATCAAGAGAGCCGCAACCGAGGCCGCGTTCTGGATCGCCACCCGAACCACCTTGGTCGGGTCGATGATGCCTTTGGTGACCAGGTTAGCGTATTCGCCGGACTGGGAGTCAAAGCCGTAGCCGTACTGACCCTTCTCCAGGATCTTCCCGACGATCACCGAGCCATCCTCGCCAGCATTGATCGCGATCTGGCGGGCCGGATACGATAGTGCCTTGCGCACGATCTCGACACCCGTCTTCTGGTCATCGTTCTTGGTGCGCAGCCCCTTGAGATGCTCGGAAGCGCGCAGCAGGGCGACGCCGCCGCCCGGGACGATGCCTTCCTCGACGGCCGCGCGGGTGGCATGCATCGCGTCATCAACGCGGTCCTTGCGCTCCTTGACCTCAACCTCGGTCGCGCCGCCGACGCGGATGACCGCGACGCCGCCGGCGAGCTTGGCCAGACGCTCCTGCAGCTTCTCACGGTCGTAGTCCGAGGTGGTCTCCTCGATCTGCGCCTTGATCTGATTGACGCGCGCCTCGATGTCGGCCTTCTTGCCGGCGCCGCTGACGATGGTGGTGTTCTCCTTATCGATCATCACCTTCTTGGCGCGACCGAGCATGTTCAAGGTAACGTTCTCGAGCTTGATGCCAAGATCTTCCGAGATCGCCTGGCCGCCGGTCAGGATCGCGATGTCCTGCAGCATGGCCTTGCG
>NZ_JBFUES010000713.1:0-4103 GCF_056403875.1 Bradyrhizobium sp. P2_E8 | reverse complement strand
CTGTGGTTATGGGTCCCGGCCTTCGCCGGGACGACAACTGAGAGCTTGGTCGGCAGCGTGCTCACACGCACGCCGCTACTTCGCATCCGCTGCGTGCAGCACCGCCTTGCACGCCGCCGGCATCTGGGCCAGCGTCATCGGCGGTTTCGGTTTTGGCGGCTCCGGCGGCGGTTTGGGGTGCAGCACTGCATCGGAGAACCAGTAGGCGAGATCGGCGTCCTTGCAGCCTTCGTCCTCGGACTGCGACGGCTGGCCCTCGCATTCGCCGGCGCCCGGCGGGCAGCGCATGCGGATGTGGAAGTGATAGTCATGGCCCCACCAGGGCCGGATCTTCGACAGCCAGGAGCGGTCGCCCTTGGCCTCGCGGCACAGCGCCTTCTTGATCGCGGCATTGACGAAGATGCGCTGCACCGCCGGCTCCTGCGCGGCGTCGCGCAGCACCAGCACATGGGACGGCGTGAACACCTTCGGGTCGATGTCGAGCCGGTCCTGCCGCACCATCATCACCGCGGACATCTCCTCGCGCTCCTCGCGCGAGAGCCGATGGTCCGGCATCGGCGTCAGCCAGATGTCGGCATCGAGGCCGATCTGATGGCTGGCATGGCCTGACAGCGCCGGCCCGCCGCGCGGCTGGGCGATGTCGCCGACCAGGATGCCCGGCCAGCCGGCGTCCTTGTGCGCCCTGGCCGCGAGCCGCTTGATCAGCGCGATCATCGCGGGGTGGCCGAAATTGCGATTGCGCGACAGTCGCATCACCTGCCAATCGTCGCCGTTCAGCGGCATCCGTTCGGCGCCGCCGATGCAGCCCTTGGTGTAGGAGCCGATGACATGCGCCGGCCCTTTCGAGGGCAGCAGCTTTCGCGCGAACAGCTCCTTGGCGCCGATACTGGGATCATTGGGGTTGGCGAGCGGCGGCAGCGGCTTTGGGTTGACGCTGCCCTTGTCCTGGGCCAGCGCGCCGCTGGCGGTCAGGAGTGTCATGAAAAGCAGGAGAGGGGCGAGGCGGCGGGGACTCATGCTGATCACCTTATAGCCCAACGCCGTGTCAGGGTTAAGAATTAGGCTCGTCCGCCGCGGCGGCCCGGCCTCGCATGGCGATCTCCCGCGCATGCGGCGGTCTTGTTCGCGCGAGGTCCAGTGTTAGGGGCGCGCAATCGAACGTTCCGCATCGAAAATCCCACATCGGCCGGCCGTTTTTAACGGCGCGATAACCCTATGCTGCATTGACCAAAATTCATGCGTGGCGTGAGAAATACGCGTGGCTCGCATGCAATCACACGCGATTTCGGAAATGATTCAAGTGAGCGCGCAATTTTGCGCCAGCGCACCGTCCGATCGCGACGGCGAAAACAGGTTTGCTGCGCCCGCCGCGGTTTTCGCGCCTCGCAAACAGGCACAGCAGGCCGGCGATCCGCGGTCAGATCGGCGAAGATTACTTTTTTTTCAGACACTTGCCTCAAAACTTGCGGCCACAGGGCGCAACTGGGATATGTGAAGTTGAGTTTGGGGTCTCGAAAGCCAGGAAAGCGAAAGCGCAACGTGCGTGCTGCGGGCGGCCGGTCGCCGCGCAAGCCGCGCTTCGCGCGCGCCTCGCTTCGGCCCGCCGAACACGACGAACTCGTGCAGAGCCGCGCGGAGGCCGAAGCGGCCATCATCGAGGCGCGCAAATCGCATGAGCGGCTGCGCCAGGCCGTCGACCTGCTGCCGCAGGGCATCGTGATTCTCGATCCCGAAGGCCGCTACGTTCTCTGGAACAAGCAATATTCCGAGATCTACAGCAAGACCGCCGATCTGTTCGCTGAAGGCGCGCGCCTCGAAGACACGCTGCGCGTCGGCGTCGCCCGCGGCGACTATCCGGAAGCCGCAGGCCATGAGGAAGAATGGATCGCCCAGCGGCTGAAGAAGCTCTATCAGCCGGGCGCACGTCACGAGCAGACGCTGTCGGACGGCCGTGTCATCCTGATCGAGGAGCGCCGCACCGACGACGGCGGCGTCGTCGGCCTGCGCGTCGACATCACCGAGCTGAAGCAGCGCGAGGCCTCGTTCCGCCTGCTGTTCGACGGCAATCCCGTTCCCATGATCGTCTGCGCGCTGGACGACGAGCGCATCCTCGGCGTCAACGACGCCGCGATCGCCCATTACGGCTATAGCCGCACCGAGTTCGAGAAGCTGAAGATCCGGTCGTTGCAGGCCTTCGACAGCGAGCCGCCCTGGACCACCGATCGTTCCAGCGACGAGCAGGCCGCGCGCACCTGGAAGCACGTCAAGGCCGACGGCGCGCTGATCGACCTTGCGATCTACTCGCGCGAACTGACCTATGCCGAGCGGCCCGCGGTGCTGCTCGCGCTGATGGACATCACCGAGCGCAAGCGCGCCGAGGCGCGGCTGGCCTTCATGGCCCAGCATGACGGGCTGACCGGCCTGCCGAACCGCAACCTGTTGCGCCAGCAGGTCGACGAGATGCTGCTGCACACGCGCCGCAGCGCCGAGAAGGTCGCGGTGCTGATGCTGGGGCTGGATAATTTCAAGGCGGTCAACGAGACGCTCGGACATGCGATCGGTGACAAGCTGTTGCGCGGCGTCGCCAAGCGGCTGCGCTCCACCCTGCGCGAAGAGGACGCACTGGCGCGGCTCAATTCGGACGAGTTCGCGATCGTGCAGAGCGGGCTGGCCCGTCCCGAGGACGCGGTGATGCTGGCCAAGCGCCTGCTCGAGGCCATCGCCGATCCCTATCTGCTCGACGGCCATTCTGTGGTGATCGGCGCCTCCATCGGCATCGCGATGGCGCCGGCCGATGGCGATGATTCCGAAAAGCTGCTCAAGAGCGCCGACATGGCGCTGTCGCGCGCCAAGCTGGATGCGCGCGGCACCTTCGCCTTCTTCGAGGCGGCGCTCCATGCGAAGGCGCAGAGCCGCCGCAAGACCGAGGTCGAGCTGCGCGACGCGATCCAGAACGACGTGCTGCGGCCGTACTATCAGCCGCTGGTCGACCTCTCGAGCGGCCGCATCACCGGCTTCGAGGCGCTGGTGCGCTGGCCGCATGCCGAGCGCGGCATGGTCTCGCCGGCGGAGTTCATTCCGGTCGCGGAGGAAACCGGCCTGATCAATCCGCTCGGCGGCTTGATGCTGCGCCGCGCCTGCTTCGACGCCGCGACCTGGCCCGACGACGTCCGCGTCGCCGTCAATCTGTCGCCGCTCCAGTTCCGCAGCGGCAATCTGCTCTCGATGGTGACGGACGCGCTGAAGCATTCCGGCCTGCCACCGCGGCGGCTCGAGCTCGAGATCACCGAGACACTGCTGCTGGAGAAGAGCGCCCAGGTGCTGGCGACGCTGCATGCGCTGCGCGCGCTCGGGGTGCGCATCTCGATGGACGATTTCGGCACCGGCTATTCCAGCCTCAGCTACTTGCGCAGCTTCCCCTTCGACAAGATCAAGATCGACCAGTCCTTCGTGCGCGATCTCGGCGCCAACCGCGAAGCGCAGGCGATCATCCGCTCCATCGTCAGCCTCGGCAAGGGCCTTGGCGTCACCATCACCGCCGAAGGCGTCGAGACCGAGGCCGAGCTGAGCTGCCTCCGGGCCGAAGGCTGCGACGAAGGCCAGGGCTTCCTGTTCAGCAAGGCCCGCCCGAATATCGAGATCATCAGCCTGCTCGCCGCACAGCGCGGCATCGATGGCGCTGAGGACGAAGACGCCGCGATGGTGGCGTGATCTTGCGGCTCGCATAGCGACCCCTTGCGCTGAGCCGCGCCCGTTCCGGCCTGCATGGTTCGAGACGCCCGCTTAGGGCGGGCTCCTCACCATGAGGGTCCAACATCTCGCAGCGAAACAAGACCTCATCCTGAGAGCCCGCCTGCAGCGGGCGTCTCGAAGGATGGCCGCAGGGAGGCGATCCGCCAGACCTTCCTTCATAATTGATCGTCCTGCTGTCTGGTATGGTCGAACCTCAAGTCGCTCGCCGGCGTCTCATTGAGGATCGAATGAATGGATGCGGCTCCTCCCGTGACCTTTGACGTCCCCCCTTTGCCACAGCCCGGACCGCGCTATGCGCGCTTCTCGCGGCGTTTCAAGGCCGTTCTGCTCGACTGGATGCTGGCAATGGC
>NZ_JBFUES010000712.1:0-4108 GCF_056403875.1 Bradyrhizobium sp. P2_E8 | reverse complement strand
CCACCATGGTGGCGTTCTTGATCGCGTCATAGACCACGGCCGAGAGGTTCGGCGGCGTGTCGATCAACACCCATTCATAACCGTCGCGCTTGGCAGCGGAGACGATGCCGCTGACGGAGTTGACGGCGGACTTGATCGGCGGTTCGTTGGTGCCCCGCAGCTTGTGCCACAGCGTGAGCGACCCTTGCGGATCCGCGTCCACGAGCATGACCTGTTTGCTCGCCTTGATCTGCGCGGCGAGATGTGCGGCCAGGGTACTCTTGCCCGAGCCGCCTTTACGCGATGCAAAAACAATAACGTTCATACCTTCGGCCTCCAGATTGACCCCAGGCTCCGAAAATGAATCAGCGCGCTGATTCGGGAAAGAAAAATTTACCGGGAGTTGCTCTGCCGCCACGAAATAACAAGGCGTGTTGGCTTTTGAGTCACACTGCCGCGCGCGACAAGGACACGAACTGCAATGAAGCGCCTCCGCTGCGCGCAATCGTGCGTTTTCTGAGCAGCGGCGCGGGAAAAACCGGAATGCAACCTTGCCGCGCAAACCGTGGCGCGACTCTTTTCGACCGCGCGTGGCGGTAATTGCCGCAAGCGGGCGCGCAAGGAGCGCGAACAAAAGGAGTCCGGTAGCTGTCGCGGAGCCGATGCCATCGCGCGCGAAGCCGCGCGTCGCATGCTCGCCGGGGCCTGAGTTTCAGGGATGGAACGCGCTTGTCGCGCTCAGCCTTCGGATTTCTTCTTCTTGGTCGCCTTCGGCGCCGGCTTGGTGCTCTTCTTCGCGGTCTTGGGCGCGATGCGGGTCGGCTTGCCGGCGCGGGCTTCGCCCGGCTCGGGCCCCCGGCGGAAGAACACCTTGCACTGCGGCGAGAGCTGCGCCTTCTTCTGAATCATGCAGGCGGTGATGGCATCGACGTTCGGAACGAACTCGCCGCACAGCCGCATCGCATCCGGCGTGCAGGCCTGCTGCTCTTCCTGCGAGTAGGCGAAGCCGGCGCCGGGGTGGACCAGGACGGCCAGGGCAAGCCCCGACATGGCCGCAAGAACGGACTTCCTGAAGTGAAACGCCGGCATCGATCCCCCCACATGTCTGGTCGGGCGGAGTGTGGGTGAACCGCCGTTCGTTGGCAACGAGGGCGGGAGCGAAAGGTCGGAACGTGTGCGCTCTCGGCAACAGGGCTGGTGAGTTCAGCGCCAGGCCGAGTAGCCTCGGCAAGAGGCCGAGGCACACCCGAGGAACTTCACACGCAGCTGTCATCCCCCGCGAAGGCGGGGGATCCAGTACGCCGCAGCCCCTCGAGAAACTTCAGGCGTCTCTGGAATACTGGGTCACCCGCCTTCGCGGGTGACGACAGTTGTGGGTGGGGCTGCTTCTCGGTGTAGCCTAACCCCTTGGCAGACTTGGCGAGATCGGGTCGGACCTGTCGCTCCGGCAACCATCCAACAAAAACTGCGAAAACAACCCCATGCACAGTAGCCGGGGCCTTGATATCCCTCTTGAAATCGCCTCTACGGATTTTACGAATCACTTTTGACACGTCGGGCAAAACAGGGGCATGATGCCATCATCGAGAGTGCGTGGGGTGGTCGGCTGATATCCCCGTGAGGAGAGGGGCTCATGGCCACCGTGTTGATCGTCGCGCCGGTGTTTGCCCTGATCGCATCAGGCTATGCCGCGGTGCTGTTTCGCTTCGTCTCGGAGACCGCGCACAAGGGCATCTCCGAATTCGCCTTCAGCATCGCGATCCCGGCTTTGCTGTTCCGCACCATCGTCGTGTCGGAATTCCCCGACGTCAGCCCCTACCGGATGTGGGGCGCCTATTACGGCGCGCTCGCGATCACCTGGATCGCGGCGCTGGCGCTGTCGGCGCTGCTGCGCGAGCGGCGCGAGGATCGCGAAGACGGCGTCGTGTTCGCGATCGGCTCGGTCTACGGCAACATCGTGATGCTCGGCATTCCCCTGACGCTCTCGGCGTTGGGCGTTGAGGCCGCAGGCCCGATGGCGCTGATCCTGTCGGTGAACACGCCGCTGCTCTGGCTCTGCGGCATCCTCCAGATGGAGCTTGTCAGCCGCAAGCAGACCGGCTCGCCCCTGTCGGTGATCCGGCCCGTGCTCGCCGATCTCGCGCGCAATCCGCTGATGCTGGGAATCGGCTTCGGCGTGGTCTGGCGCTTCACCGGCCTTGGCCTCCATCCCGTCGTCGACCGGACCATCGAGCTGCTCGCGCAGGCGGGATCGCCGGCGGCGCTGATCGCGCTCGGCATCAACCTGTTCCGCTTCGAGGTGAAGGGCGAGAAGCTCAGCATCCTCGTGATGTGCGCGCTCAAGCTGCTGGCGATGCCGGCGGCAGCGTTCGTGCTGGCCAAGCTGCTGAACCTGCCGCCGGTCGCAGCCGGCGTGATTGTTCTGTTCGCGGCGATGCCGACCGGCGCGAACGCGTATATCTTTGCGGTTCAGTACAAGCGGCTGGTGAACCCGGTGTCGGGCGCGGTGGCGCTGGGCACGCTGCTGGCGGCGGTGACGTTGCCGGTGGTGGTGATGATCGTGGCGGGGGTGAGGTAGCCGCCGCGCCGCTTAGGCAGCCCAGTCCATAATCGCGTCAATGAAAGTCTGAGCCTGGCGGATCGCGTCCGCCCTCGTCGCACAGACACCGACCGACACGGTTCGGCCCTTTCCGACCGTCCACTGCCAGCCGGGCAAATAGCGCATTTCAACAATCGAGAAGCTGACGCCGCGATGTTCCACGGAGGACCTCCGCTGACATGTTGCTGTGCGAAAAGACTACGCGAAATGATCAATGCGGTCTAGCGGGGACGGCCGACAGACGTGGTTTCGGTCAGGCTTTCAGGAAGCGTGACGGAAGCCCGGCCCGACAGATCGAGCAGCACTGTCATGGTCATTGTCTAGCCTTCAGGTCACGACTGCCGAAAGGGTTATTGAACACGCTGGCCCGCGCGCCAGGCCATCTCCCAGAAGTCTGCCTCGAGCCGGGTGGCTTCCTTGAAGATCGCAATCAGCTCTGCCTCGCGGGCCGGCGTGGCGTAGAGAGCGGCGAGATGCTCCATATGCGCTCGCGCCTTGGCAGCGACCTCCTGGTACGGCGCGCCGGCATACTCGGCAATCCAGACGCGGTAGACATTCGTCGCTGCGTCAGCATCGGGGCGCGCGGCGAGCCGTGTGGCGATCTCCGCGTACCCGATCACGCAAGGGGAAAGCGCCACCTTGAGTGCCAGCAGATCGCCGCGCATTCCCGCGTCGAGCACGTAGCGTGTATAGGCCAGCATCTCGGCCGCCGGAGGGGTCTGTTCAAGGTCTGTCGGGGACAGACCCCAATCGGCGCAGAGCTTCACATGCAGGTTCATCTCGACATCAAGGATGGCCGAAAGGCCGGCCGCTGCTTCACGCATGTCGGCAAGTCTGGGCGACTTGTAGACCGCGAGCGCGTAGGCGCGCGCAAACTCGATGAGGAACAGGTAGTCTTGGACGAGGTAGTGACGAAACGCCGCTTCGGGGAGCGAGCCGTCTGCCAATCCGTTCGTGAAGGGATGCTCGGTGTAAGCCCGCCACTCAACGGATGCTTCTGTCTTGAGACGCTCGAAGAAACTCACGATCTTTTTCGCCCGGCTTGCTTGTCCATGAACGTCCTTGGCTCGCTACCGATAGCGCATTGCGAACCCAGGAGATACGGTGACCGCGGACAAAACTGGCTTTGAGCAGCGTTGGGGATAGCCCCCCGCTTCGAGCCGCACTGATCGCGCTCGGCATCAACCCTGTTCCGCTTCGAGGTGAAGGGCGAGAAGCTGAGCATTCTGGTGATGTGCGCGCTGAAGCTGGCGGCGATGCCGACCGGCGCGAATGCGTACATCTTGGCGGTGCAGTATCAGCGGCTGGTGAACCCGGCGTCGGGCGGTGGCGCTGGGGACGCTGCTGGCAGCGGCGACGTTGCCAGTGGTGGCGAGGTGAGGCGTCAGAGGCCTGGCTTGCGACGTCGCACTAGCGGTCGAGCAAATCATCAAGCGAGGTGTGGAGACATTCCGACCGCTCACGCCTGCAGGTCCATAACTATTCTAACTTTTCGCACTCGGTTATGATGCTTTCGACGCCGGCTATCGC
>NZ_JBFUES010000711.1:0-4121 GCF_056403875.1 Bradyrhizobium sp. P2_E8 | reverse complement strand
GGTATGGGTCCCGGCCTTCGCCGGGACGACATGGAGTTTGTAGAGCCAGGCGAGCCCTAATACCCCCGTGCCCGGTCCACGACGTTCTCCAGCGCGCCGCCCGCCTCGAACCGTGCGATCTGCTCGGCGACATAGGCCGAGATCGCTTCCGCGTCGGTGTCCGCGGCGTTGTGCGGGGTCAGCAGCACCTTGGGATGGGTCCAGAAGCGGCTGTCGGCCGGCTGTGGCTCCTGCACGAAGACGTCGAGGGAGGCCGCGCCCAATGTGCCGTCGTCGAGACAGGCGAGGATATCGGCCTCGTTCTGCAAGCCGCCGCGGCCGGCATTGATCAGCACGGGTGCGCCGAGCGGGCTCTTGCGGTTGAGCTTGGTGAAGACGTCGCGATTGAGGATGCCGTGCGTGTCCGGGGTCAGCGGCAACAGCGAGACCAGAATGTCGGTCGCGCGCAGGAACGCATCGATTCCGGCGACGCCATGGAAGCATTCGACACCGTCGATCGTGCGCGGGCTGCGGCTCCAGCCGACGACGCGGAAGCCGAGCCGCCGCAGCACGTCGGCCGCATCCGCGCCCAGCGTGCCCAGCCCCATCACGCCGACCGTCACCGCGCTCGCCGGCCACTGATATTTCGGCTCCCAGCGTTTCTCACGCTGCGACTGCCGCAAGTACAGCTCCTGGCGGTGGTGCATCAGCACGTGCAGCACGACATATTCGGTCATGCGATTGGTCAGGTCGGGCACGGCGACGCGAACCAGCGGCACGTCCGGCAGGCTATTGTCCGCCATCAGCGCATCGACGCCGGCGCCGAGATTGAAGATCGCGCGCAGATTGGGGAACGAGCCGAGATCGCCCGGCACCGGCTTCCACACCGCGGCATAGTGCACCTCGGCCGGATCGAGCCCGGCATCGGGCAGCAGCACCACGCGGCGACCGCCGCAGACCGAATCGAACCGGGCCTTCCAGCGTTCCGGCAGCCAGTTCTGCTGCGTGCTGTTGATCAGGACGGCCAGTGTGCCTTTGGTCATTCGAAGTGCCTCGTCGGGGTTCCGCTTTTGAGGGCTCTCCTTGGCACGATCCGCCGGATTTTTCTTGCAGTTTTTTTCCGCAGCCCTGTCGGGGCAGGGCATAGTGGATCGTCTTCAAAACAAGAGGTCAGGGAAGGTACTGCCCATGCTTTATGCGATCCTTTGCTATCATGACGAGGACTTCGTCGGCTCCTGGAGCAAGGACCAGGACGAGGCGGTGATGAAGAAGCTCGCCGTGGTGCAGGAGAAGCTCACGAGCCAGGGCCGGCTCGGTCCGGTGGCGCGGCTGTTGCCGACCACCGCGGCGGCGACGCTGCGTAAGGAAGACCCGCCGCTGGTGCTCGACGGCCCCTATGCCGAGACCAAGGAGCAGTTGCTCGGCTTCTACATCGTCGATTGCAAGAACCTCGACGACGCGCTCGACGTCGCGCGCGACCTCGGCTCCGCCAATCCCGGTGGTGCCTATGAGGTGCGCCCCGTCGGCGTGTTCAGGCCGGGAGGAAACCTGACGTGAGCGAGACCGGCACCGCCTGGATCGAGACCGCGCTGACTTCGGCGCGACCCCAGGCGGTCGGCGCGCTGCTGCGCTATTTCCGCGATCTCGACACCGCCGAGGAAGCCTTCCAGAACGCCTGCCTGCGCGCGCTCAAGACATGGCCGCAGAACGGGCCGCCGCGCGATCCCGCGGCCTGGCTGATCATGGTCGGCCGCAATGTCGCGATCGACGAGGTGCGGCGCGCCCGCAAGCAGCAGCCGCTGCCCGAGGACGATCAGGCGATCTCCGATCTCGGCGATGCCGAGGGCGCGCTCGCCGAGCGGCTCGACGGCTCGCATTATCGCGACGACATTCTGCGCCTGATGTTCATCTGCTGCCATCCGCAATTGCCGGCGACGCAGCAGATCGCGCTCGCCCTGCGCATCGTCTCCGGCCTCACCGTGAAGCAGATCGCCCGTGCTTTCCTGGTCTCGGATGCGGCGATGGAGCAACGCATCACGCGCGCCAAGGCGAAGGTCGCTGAAGCCGGGGCGCCTTTCGAAACGCCCGGTGCAGTCGAACGCTCCGAGCGGCTCGCCATTGTCGCGGCGATGATCTACCTGATCTTCAATGAGGGTTATTCGGCGAGCGGCGACACCGCCGAGATCAGAAAGCCGCTCTGCGAGGAGGCGATCCGGCTGGCGCGGCTGCTCCTGCGGCTGTTCCAGAGCGAGCCGGAGATCATGGGGCTGGCGGCGTTGCTGCTGTTGCAGCATGCGCGCAGCGCCGCGCGGTTTGCGGACGACGGTTCGCTGATCTTGCTGGACGACCAGGATCGCTCCCTGTGGAACGGCACCATGATCGCGGAAGGGCTGGCGCTGATCGACAAGGCGATGCGCCATCGTCGCAGCGGGCCCTACCAGATTCAGGCCGCGATCGCCGCATTGCATGCCCGTGCGGCGACGCCGGAGGAGACCGACTGGGCCCAGATCGACCTGCTCTATGGCGCGCTGGAACTGGCGCAGCCGTCGCCGGTGGTGACGCTCAATCGCGCGGTCGCGGTGTCCAAGGTGCGCGGGCCGCAAGCCGCGCTCGACCTGATCGAGCCGCTGGCGCCGAAGCTTGCCAACTACTTCCATTTCCACGGCGTGCGCGGCGCCTTCCTGATGCAGCTCGGCCGCAACGACGAAGCCCGCGTCGCCTTCGACCGCGCCATCGCGCTCGCCAACACCTCGGCGGAGGCCGCCCACATCCGCATGCACATCGATCGCCTGATCCGGGACAGTCAGCCGAAGAGCAGCAACGGGAGCGCCAGGCAGGGTGCGAAGGCGAAATAGTACGGGCTCCCTCCAGTCCGTCACGGCCGGGACAAAGGCGAGCGGCGCGAAGGGCAATCGGGGACTAACCAACCGGCTCATCGCGGCATAATTCGCGGCGCAGGACATCGCGCAGCCAGCTTTCGTAATCACTGGCCGGCCATCGCGATTCGATCACGAGCAACCTGAAGAGCTCCCGGCTCGTCAGTGTCCACATGATATCGGCGGCGCGCGCGACGGAGAGGCCGGGGCGGAGCTGGCCTTGCYGACGAAGGTCCTCGATCAGCGGGCGCTGAGGCGTCCGGCGGCTTTCTTCGCGCGCATCGACCAGCGCGGCGAGTTCGGGCGAGACGGCGGCCGCTCCCCGCACGAGATCCAGAGTCGCCTGCTCAGCCTCGTAGATCTGGCGCGCAATGCGCGCCGACACGGCAAGGCGCGCGCGCGCATCGCCCGTGTCGTTGGCCTCTGACACGAGGGATTTGTACGCCTCGCCGAAACGGGCCTGGTCCAATAGCGCGAGGACGATGCCGCGCTTGRATTTGAAGCCGGAATAGACGGTCGGCGCCGCGACGCCAGCCTTGCGGGCAATCGCCTCGATCGTCGTTCCGTCAAACCCTTCGATGCTGAACAGGGTTTCAGCAGCGGCGAGAATGCGGCGCTGCGTGTCCGCCGCCTGCTGCTGGCGCGCCGAAGAAACGTAACGACGAGACTTTTCCTTTGACATCGGCACCGCGATTTAAATATAGTAAGCTATATTGAATACCGATGACTATCGTAGCCGATCGGAAGCGACGCGTCTTGCCCGGGCCAAACGTTCGCAAGCGCCGTCATGGGCTCGGCTACTGCAAGCGAAACCTTGGAGAGAAAACATGACCAGCGCCCATCAGCTTGCCCTGAACGAAGAGATCGTTCGCGAGCTCTACACCTGCATTCAGGCTAATCGCGCGGACCGCTTCGAAGCGCTGGTCTCGACCGAGCATGTCGATCATTCCAACGGGCGGCACGGACCCGCCGGCTTCGCCGCGGCCGTCGCGAATCTTCACAACGCGTACTCCAATTTCCGGATCGAGCTGGAGACCGTCGTTGCAGCAGACGATCTGGTCGTCATCCAGTGGCATGAAACGGGGTTGCACACGGGCCAGTTCTTCAATCTCAAGCCGACCAACCAGCCGTTCGAAGCACGCGGCTTGAACATGTACCGGCTGGCCCACGGAAAGATCGTGGATTCTTGGATCGCAGTCGATCCGACGACGTTCCGCGCGCAGCAGCTGGCCCAAGCCACGCTCCGAGATGCGACCTGATCGAGCT
>NZ_JBFUES010000710.1:0-4124 GCF_056403875.1 Bradyrhizobium sp. P2_E8 | reverse complement strand
CCTCAATCTCGTCCAGCTGTCGAGCTTCGGGAAGCGCTATCCGGCGCAGCTCTCCGGTGGTCAGCAGCAGCGCGTCGCACTGGGGCGCGCCCTGGTGATCGAGCCGGCGATGCTGCTGCTGGACGAGCCGCTCGGGGCGCTCGACAAGGGGCTTCGCGAGAGCATGCAGGTCGAGCTGCGCGCCCTTCAGCGCAGGCTCGGTCTGACCACCATCATGGTGACCCACGACCAGGACGAAGCCCTGACGATGGCCGACAAGATCGTTGTGATGCGCGACGGCAAGCTCGAGCAGGTCGGCTCGGCGACGGAAATCTATCAGCGTCCGGCGTCAAAATTCGTTGCGCAGTTCATCGGCGCGTCGAATCTGTTCCAGGGGCCCATTGAGCAGCGCGACGGGAGCGGGGCGCTCGTTCGTGTCTCGCCCGAATTGAGCCTCCAGGTCGACCAGATTCCGCAATCGGCAAGCGACGTGATGGTCTCGATTAGGCCCGAGGCAATCGTGGTCGAGCGCGTTGGCCAGAGCCCGACGGCGCAAGGCGCCAACAGCGTGACGGCGCGTGTCGACCAGGCCATCTATCGCGGGTTCGTCAGTCACTACTATCTCAAGACGCCGAGTGGCGGGCAGATCATCGTGTTCGAGCAAAACCAGTCGCAGCAGGCCGGACTTCGATACGCGGTGGGCGAGGAGGTCGTGGCGCGGTGGGAGTCGCCCAGCAATCACGTGATTGTGCGTCACTGAAGCCGGGGACGCGACGTCTCGCGGGCAATCGACATCCCTTATACCCGCAGACGAACATCGTCTTGGATCGGCTTGCGCCGCTTGGCTAGATTTAGGGGTGGCAGCGCCACGTGCGTTCGACCAGCGAGGCCCTTTTGTCGATTAATCAGCGCAACGCTCCTTTTGTCGGCACGATCGAGAAGAGCCCGAAGATCAGCCTGATCGGCACGCTTGCAATGCTGGTCGAGGCGCCGGGTGACTTCGACCTGGTTCAACAGGGACGCATCTGGGCCCTTGCGGATGCGGTTTCCACCTGGCCCAACGTCCAGGAGGCCGTCATCGGCGTCACCAATGTGATGCTCGTATTCGAGCAGCCGCCGGCGGATATCGGCATGCTCGGCGCCTCGATCGTCGAACTATGGCATCGCGTGCCGAGCCGAAAGGCCGACGGCAAGCTCATCGAAATTCCCGTGATCTACGGCGGGGAGCTCGGCTTCGACCTGCCGGCTGTTGCGAGCCGCGCCGGATTGTCCGAGCGTGATGTCATCAGGATTCACAGCGAAGGCGAATACACCGTCTGCGCCGTCGCGAGCTCGCCGGGTTTCGGATATCTCCACGGCCTCGATCCGCGCATTCACATGCCGCGCAAATCCGTGCCGTCGCTCAACATGCGGGCGGGCTCGGTGACGATCGGCGGGATGCAGACGGGCGTCGCGGTGCTGACAAGTCCGAATGGATGGAACGCGATCGGATGGGCATCGGTCACCATGTTCGATCCACAGAGTGAGCAACCGTCCCTGATGCTTCCGGGCGATCGCGTCAGATTCAGAATCGATCGGGTCGAGCTGTGATCGAGATATTGGCCAGCCCCGCCTTTAACACCATCCAGGATATTGGTCGCCACGGCGCGCGTCGTTTCGGCGTGAGCACGTCCGGCGCCATGGATCCCGTCGCGCTCGCCGCCGGCAATGCGCTGCTCGGCAATGAAGATGGTGCGGCCGGCATCGAGATTCAGACCTTTCCGTTCCGCCTGCGCTTCCAGACAGATACTGCGTTTGCGCTCACTGGCGCCGATCACGACTCGACGCTGGCGGGATCGACCGTCCGGCCGTGGTGGTGCACGCAGGCAAGGGCGGGCGACGTTCTCGCGATCACCGCGCCGCGACGTGGCGCGCGGGTCTACACGACGTTCGGCGGCGGCATCGATGTTCCGCGCGTGCTGGGCTCGCGCAGCACTCATCTGCGCGGCGGCTTCGGCGGGCTTGAGGGCCGTACCTTGCAGGCGGGCGACGTCGTGCCGATCGGGAGTTCGTCGTGCGGCAGCGTGGGCCGCTTCGACTTCGGTGTGGYGCCGCCGGATGTCGCGATTCCAGGCGCCGCTCCGGCGGATGACCGTGGGCTGCGGTTACGCGTCATGCGGGCCGGCGAGTTCGACCTGTTCTCGGAGGAGATGCAGGCGACGTTCTGGTCGACGCGATGGAAGATCAGCGGCCAGAGCGATCGCGGCGGCTACCGTCTCACCGGCGGCAAGCTGACATTGGATGCGCCGGTCGAGATGCGCTCGCACGGCGTGGTGGCTGGCGTCGTGCAGGTGCCGCCGGCCGGCGAGCCGATCATCCAGATGAGCGACGCCAATACGGCCGGTGGCTATCCGAAGATGGCGGCCGTGATCCAGGCCGATCTCTGGCGCCTCGGCCAGGCGGCGCCGGGATCGTTCATTGCCTTCAGCGAGGTGAGCTACCAGGACGCGGTCGCGGCCATGGCTCCGGTCAACGACTACCTCGCGAAGTTGCGTGCGACCGCGGATCTGTATCGAGCGCTTTGAGTGGACGTCAACAATAACAAGAGCAGGGTACGAACATGAAAATCGGCATCAATTCGGACATGGGTGAAGGATTCGGCAATTATCGCATCTGCGACGACGAGGCGCTGATGAGCATCATCTCATCGGCCAACGTGGCGTGCGGTTTCCACGCCGGCGATCCCATCATCATGGATCGCATGGTTCGCCTGGCGAAGCAGAAGGGGGTCGAGGTCGGCGCCCATCCGGGCCTGCCTGACCTTCTCGGATTTGGCCGCCGCGTGATTCAGATGGACTCCGCCGAGCTCGAGAAGCATATGGTCTATCAGATCGGCGCCTTGCAGGCGATCGCGGCCAATGCGGGTCACCGCGTAACCCATGTCAGCTTCCACGCCGCGATGGGCAACATGGTCAATGCCGACCCCGACATGGCCGATGTTGTGGCCCGTGCGATTGCGACCATCAATCGCGATTTCATCGTGTTCTCGCAGCCGGACGCCAAGATCGTGCGCGCCGCGCGCAAGGTGGGCCTGCGCATCCTCACTCTGTTCCTGGCTGACCGCGCGTATGACGAGAACGGCCATCTGGTGTCCCGCAAGCTTCCCAACTCGGTCATCACCTCGACTGAGGCCGTGGCCGAACGGGTCAAGCGCTTCCTCGACAGCGGCACTGTGCAGACGATCGAGGGCAAGTCGATCAAGGTCGAGGCGCGCTCGATCCTGATCCACAGCGACACGCCCGGATCGGTCAACCTCGCCGGCACGGTGCGCCGCGTGATCGAGCAGGGCGGCGGCGAAGTCACGCCCGCAACCGTCCTGCTCAATTGATAGGGCTGCTCCCGGCGAGCGGGCGGATGCGCACAATCGGCGTGCCGTAGCCGACCGTTGCGCCAGGCTCCGCGATCACGGCATCGACGGTGCCGGCGGCCGGTGCCACGATGGGCGCATACAAGAGCCCGATCTTGACGAGTCCGACGACCGCGCCGGCCTCGATGCGCTGACCCTGTGCGACGAACGGCTTGTCCCGCCAGGGATGAGCCGCAAGGAAATGCCCTGCGACGTCGGCTTTGGCGATGACGGAATGGTCTGCAGCGGGGGCAGCAAGCGTCGGTGACGCGGCCATCCGCGGACCCGTGTCGACGACGAGCTTCAGGGACTGGCCGGGCTCCTCGATTTCGATGGTGTCGACGCCGGATTTTTCGAGGATTTGCGCCAGACGCGCGATGTCAGTCAGCTCGATCGGCATGTTCTGGTCTCCTCGACAAGGCGAACATTGGTCCTGAGCCGATCGAGATAGGCCGCCATCTCGGCCTCGGCTGCCAGCGCATCGGTGTAAGCCGTTTGTTCGAACCGCAGCTTGCCGCCGAGCCGCGCCTGCCCGACACGCCACAAGTCGGCCCGGATCACGGTTGCGATCTTCGGGTAGCCGCCGGACGTCTGCGCGTCGCGCATCTGGATGATCGGCTGTCCGTTCGGTGGAATCTGGATGACGCCAGGGACGATGCCGTGCGAGCGCTTCTCGATCGGCACCTCCGGCTTCACGGCGGGGCCTTGCAGGCGGTAGCCGTAACGGTTGCTCTGCGGCGTGATCTTCCAGCTGCTGGAC
>NZ_JBFUES010000709.1:0-4152 GCF_056403875.1 Bradyrhizobium sp. P2_E8 | reverse complement strand
ACCGGTTCGCGTAAAGAAAACGCGTCAAAACAAAAAATCTAGGGCGGTTCCGACGCCATCGGAACCGCCTCTAGATCGCTTCCTTCAGTTCCTTGACTGGGCGGAAGACGACCTTCTTGCTGGCCTTGATGTGGATGGCCTCGCCGGTGGCGGGGTTGCGGCCGGTCCGGGCGGCCCGCTTGCGGACCTGGAGGATGCCAAGACCGACGATGCGGACGCGGTCGCCTTTCTTGAGATGCTTGGCGATCAGGTCGATCATGTCGGTCAGGACGGCCTCAGCGTGCTTTTTCGACAAGTCCTGGCTCTCCGCGATGTCAGCGGCCAGGTGCTTGAGCGTGATGGTGGCGGGAGCGGCTGCCTTCTTCGCCGAATCCTTCTTAGCCGAATCCTTTTTACCCATGTCTGGCCTCCTCAATGACAGGGAAGCCCCGGAAAAGCCGGTAAAGCGTGGGGATCCCTCTAAGTCCTGGAAGGCGTAGACGATTCGGGCGCGGGCTGACTATGCCACGAGTTCCCGCCGGACGCCGGCAGTGCCGCGAAAGGCATCGAGGAGTTCGGGTTAAGACTATGAAGGGATTGCCAAAATGGCGCGAGAGACGGGGCTCGAACCCGCGACCTCCGGCGTGACAGGCCGGCGCTCTAACCAACTGAGCTACTCCCGCGTGGTTCGCTGAAAGCGCGCGGAACGAGGGGGGACTTAAAGGCGGGACCTGTTGAAGTCAAGGACGTTGCGCTTCATCAGGACACATCGGCTAAGCATTGCTCTGGAAAACGAAAAAGGCCGCCCGGAGGCGGCCAATGGTCAGCCCGGAACAGGGCGTGTCAGCGAATCTCCGACGAGCCCGCGCTCGTCACCACCACCGGCTTGCCGGCCTTGATCACGTGGGTCGACTGGGCGGTCTGGCTGTAATCGGCATTGGTGCGGGCTGCRATCCCGAAACCGGCCACCGCAATGCCGGCCACCAGCGCCACCACCACGATCTTCAGGTGGGTCGCACGATCAGCAGAGTGAATTGAGTGGTTCATCTGAGCCTCCCGACGGGCTTTGCCGCCGTCTATGGCTCTTCTTCTAATGACCGTCTGTTTCCGGATGGTTTCGCGGGTTCCGCAAAATGGTTTCATCTGCCCGCCCGGCTGGTTTCACCGGGCGGCGGCGGGATCCCGGCCAGCCTCAGGCCGCGGCCCGACCGATATCGGCCCGGATCGCGCGGGCGGCCCAGACGAACAGCAGGGCGCCCAGCGTGGTCGTGACCGCCGCCGAGAGCAGGGAGTAACGCACGGCGTCTGCGCCGTAACTCCCCTTCAGGGCATCGTTGACCATGCCGACGGCGAGCGGGCCGACGCCCTGGCCGAAGCAGGTCGCGGTGAGCGCGATCAGCGCGGAGGCCAGCGCCCGCATGCTCGGCTTTGCCACGGTCTGGGCGATCGCGAAGATCGGCCCGAGATGGAAGCCGACCAGGAACGAGGTCAGCGCCAGCATCGCCACCATCATCGCGAAATCCTGCGTCAGCATGCACAGCGCGAACACCGGGCCGGCGAGGCCCGAGGTGATTGCGGGCGCCCACAGCTTCCAGCGGTCGTCGCTGCGGCTCACTTGCGCCACCACGAAGCCGCCGAGCAGGGTGCCGGCCATGCCGGCCAGCCCCTTGAAGGTGCCGGCATAAGTGCCGATCTCGGCGCTCGACAGATGGTGCACGCGGGCCAGGAACGGCGGGATCCACGCCGCGGTCGCGTAGTTCGTGTAGGTGGTGAGGCAGAAGCCGATCAGCACGATGACGAAGCTCCGCTGCGAGGCCAGAAACTGCAGCGTCGGTCCGAGCGGTTCGGGCACGAAGCTCTCCTGCATGGCGCCGCGCTTCGGCTCGGAGATCGTCAGCCACAGGACCAACGCGAGCAGGATGCCCGGCAAGCCCGCGACATAGAACGCCATCCGCCAGCCATAGTGCTGGTTGACGTAGCCGCCGACGAAATAGCCGAGGAAGACGCCGAGATAGGTGCCGATGGCGTAGATGCCGAGCGCGCGCGGTCGTTCGTTCTTGGCAAAGAGATCGGCGACGATCGATTGCGAGGCGGGCGAGCCCGCGGATTCGCCGATGCCGACGCCAATGCGCGCCAGCGCCAGCGAGGTMACGCTCGAGGCCGCGCCGCACAGCGCCGTCATCGCGCTCCAGAACGCGAAGGCCACGGCCACGATGTTGCGCCGGTTGAGCCGGTCGGCGGCGCGCGCGATGGGGATGCCGAGCAGGGAGTAGAACAGCGCGAAGCCGAAGCCTGCGAGCAGGCCCATCATGGTGTCGCTGAGGGCGAACTCCTTCTTGATCGGCTCGATCAGGACGTTGAAGATCGTGCGGTCGAGGAAGTTCAGCGCGTAGATGATGGTGAGCAGCCCCAGCACGTAATAGCGCCGCGCCGAGGGCTTTGCCGCGGTGGCCGTTTGCACCGACACTTGTGACGTCACATCGACCATCGCATCCCCCAATTTGTCTTTGTTGTCGTTGTCGGTCCAGCCCCTATTGGAGCTGGCAGCATCACGCGTCGCGGATGTAGTTCCCCGCTTCGAATTCGACCGGGGGCGCGCTTGCGTCGAACGAGACGCCGATCGGGTCGCGATCTGCGTCCATCGCCTCCAGTTGTTCGCTCAGCATGCGCCGGATCATCAGGATGCCGCGGTCGCTCTGGCCGAAATGCTCCTCGGAGTGAACCGTCACCTCGCCCTGGCCGACCTGGGCCTCGTAATCGCCCGGGAATTGCTGGTGCTCTTCCTCGGTCATGTCCCACCAGAATTTTCCGTTGAACTTCGAGCGCATCCGGCCGATGTCGCCTGATGTCTTGACGCGGCCGGCGACGTAGATGCGGAACGATGTGTCGTCGATCGGCAGCGTCCAGCCGATCGACTCGACGCGGGCGAATTGCGCCACGCGCGGGTTCGGCACGACGCGCAAGGTGGGGAGGGCGGCTTCGGTGACGCGGTAAAACACCTTGCTGTCGTCCTGTTTGCGGATCGAGCGCACGGCGATCCCGCGCGGCGTCTTGTCGAACCTCACCTCCGGCATCGAGGCCATCATGTCAGTGAATTGCGGCCCCGAGAACGAGCCGTGCAGCACCGGCACGTGGTAGGGATCGACCACGTTCTCGAAATGCTGGAGCCAGTTGCAGGGGATCACTGCAGGTCCGCCGCCGCCGATCGAGGACTCGTCCGCCTCGACGAACTCGCCATCGTCCATGTTTTCGAGGCACTCATAGCGCGGCAGCACCGGGCGTTTCTCGGCCGGGCCCATATAGGCGAAGATCAGTCCGTAGCGTTCCTCGACCGGATACCAGGGCTGGCGCACCTTGTCCTTGAACTGGCCGCCGCCGGGCTCGCAGGGCTGCTCCAGGCAGTGGCCCTCGGCGTCGAACTTCCAGCCGTGATAGCAGCAGCGGATGCCGTCCTCCTCGACCTTGCCATAGTAGAGCGTGGTGCCGCGATGGCAGCAGCGCGCGTGCAGGAGACCCGTACGGCCATGCTTGTCACGGAACAGCACCAGATCCTCGCCCAGCGCGCGCACCTTCTTCGGGGTGCCGGTGGCATCACCGACGAGCCCGACCGGGTGCCAGTAACGGCGGAGCAGTTCACCCATCGGCGTGCCGCGCACGACCGAGGTGAGCTCCGTGCGCGTCTGCGCCGGCTTCATCGCATAGGCCGTGCCGAGATCGCGATCCCGCTGGGTGATGGTCATGCTGGTCCTCCCGCCGTGGGCCGTGCTGGCTGGCCTTTTTGATGCCTTGTCCCAGTGAAAAATAGTTCGATGACAATGTCAACGATCTTCCAAATGCCTCTTAGTCGCAGTCGGATGAGGTGGGGAGGCGGCCTGCCTTGAGCCTGGGACTTGCTTCGGACTTGCTTCGGACTTGGGCTTGGACTTGGGCTTGGCAGGCCACCGCTTTCTTGGCACAGGTGGAGCATGAACCAGACACCGAGGGACGGGTGGACGACGCCCGAGGCGGACGAGAGCGAGCCGGCGCCGATCACCGTCATGCTGTCGTCGCGGCTGATGGTGCTCGCCAATCTGCTCAAGCGCGGCGCCATCCTGCGCTACAAGCGCCTCACCGGATTGTCTTCCGTCGAGTTCGGTCTCGTCGCTTCGCTCCGGCCGGCGCCCGCCGCTGAGC
>NZ_JBFUES010000708.1:0-4156 GCF_056403875.1 Bradyrhizobium sp. P2_E8 | reverse complement strand
GTCCACACCATCTTCGTTGCCGCGATCTATGACGGTGTCGCCCGCGCCGCGCGCGACTGGCTGATCTCGTTCCTGAAGCAACGCGTTCCCGCCAGTCTCGGCGCGCCGCTTGCGACCTTAGCCCGCGCGCAGGAGATCCTCGGCGCCATCGAGGCTCGGCTCGCGGTCAATGCGCGGCTGATCGCCTGCTTTGCCGGCGACTTCGACGACGGTGTCGAGCTTTCGGCGGCCGAGTCCAACGTGATCAAGCTCACCGTCACCAACAATGCGGTGGCCGCCGTCGAGGACGCGCTGTCGCTCACCGGCAATCACGGCCTCTCCCGCGCCAATCCGCTGGAGCGGCACTATCGCGACGTGCTGTGCGGTCGGGTGCACACGCCGCAGGACGATTCCACGCGCATCGGCCTCGGCCGCGCCGCATTGGGCCTCTAGCCTTTCCGCAAAACAATCAGGGAGACGATCATGTCGATCGAGTTCATCGGCTTCATCGCTAACAGCAACGCTTCCGAGACCATCGTGCGCGAGGGTCCGGTGCTCGATCCGGCCTATATCGAGACAGTGGCGAAGGCGCACGAGCTTGCCGGTTTCGATCGTGCGCTGCTGGCGTTCCATTCGACGACGCCGGATGCGTTGCAGGTCGCCCAGCATGTCCTAACCATCACCAAATCGCTCAAGGTCATGATCGCGCAGCGTCCAGGCTTCACCGCCCCGACGCTGCTGGCGCGCCAGCTCGCGACGCTTGACCAATTCTATGGTGGCCGCGTCTCGCTGCACGTCATCACCGGTGGCAATGCGGCCGAGCTCAGGCAGGACGGCAACACGCTCGACGACAAGGACGAGCGTTACGCTCGCACTGGCGAATTCCTCGATGTGGTGCGGCTGGAATGGACCAGCGAGAAGCCGTTCAACTACAGCGGCAAGTACTACAACGTCGAGAACGGCTTTTCGCAGGTGAAGCCGCTGCAGAAGGGTGGCATCTACACCTTCGTCGGCGGCGGCTCCGACGCCGCGATCGATGTCGCCGGCAAGCATGCCGACACTTTTGCGCTGTGGGGTGAGTCCTATGCGCAGGTGCGCGACGTCACCTCCCGCGTTCACAACGCCGCCGTCAGGCACGGGCGGCCGACGCCGCGCTTCAGCCTCTCGGTGCGGCCGATCATTGCGCCCACCGAAAAGCAGGCCTGGGAAAAGGCGGAGGAGATCCTGGCACGGGCCACCGCGCTTCAGGACAAGACCGGCTACCGCAAGCCGGCCGACGGCCATGCCACGGCCGGCGCGCGGCGCCTGCTCGCGCTCGCCGACCAGGGCAGCCGGATCGACAAGCGGCTCTGGACCGAGATCGCAAAGCTCACCGGCGCCAACAGCAACACCACGGCACTGGTCGGCACCCCCGAGCAGGTCGCCGAGGTCTTCGGCGACTACTACGACCTCGGCGTCAGCCACTTCCTGATCCGCGGCTTCGATCCGCTTCCCGATGCCATCGAATACGGCCGCGAGCTGATCCCGCTGACGCGCCAACTCGTCGCCAAGCGCCGGGCCGTTCGCGGCGAGGCCGCGGAATGATCCGTCTCATGCTGGCCGGCGCGCTGCTGTTCGGTTCGTTGGAACTGGCGGCGGCGCAGACCACGCTCCGCGTCGGAGACCAGAAGGGCAATGCGCAGGCCGTGATGGAAGCGGCAGGCGTGCTCAAGGACGTCCCCTACAAGATCGAGTGGAAGGAGTTTCCGGCGGCCGCACCGCTGCTCGAGGCGCTCAGCGCCGGTGCGATCGAGACCGGGCTCGTTGGCGATGCGCCCTTCACCTTCGCCGCCGCCTCCGGTGCACCGGTGAAGGCGATCGCCGCGATCCGGCAGACGCGCGAGGGGCTCGCCATCCTCGTGCCCGAGACCTCACCGATCAAGAGTTTCGCCGACCTGCGCGGCAAGAAGATCGCGACCGGCCGCGGCTCGATCGGCCATCAGTTGATCCTCGCCGCGCTGGAAAAGAACGGCTGGGCTGCGTCCGACGTGCAGATCGCGTTCCTGGCGCCATCGGATGCCAAGATCGCCTACACGCAAGGCTCGGTCGATGCGTGGTCGACCTGGGAGCCCTATGTCAGCCAGGAGGAGGTGCTGTTCAAATCGCGCCACATCATCACCTCGGAAGGGCTGACGCCGGGCCTGAGCTTCCAGGTGGCGCGGCCTGACGCCATCCGCGACAAGCGCGCCGAGTTGACCGACTTCATCCGCCGCCTGACCGCCGCGCGGGCCTGGTCGCTGAACAACGTCGACAGCTATGCCGCGACCTGGGGCAGGCTGATGAACATCCCGACCGCCGTGCCGCTGAACTGGCTGTCGCGCGCAAAGATCCGCATCGCGCCGATCGATGACGGCGTGGTCGTGGACGAGCAGGGCACGATCGACCTCTATTTCCGCTGGGGCCTGATCAAGCAGAAGCTCGATGCGGCCGAGATCGTCGACCGCTCCTTTGCGGACGCGATCGCCAAGGCGGGGCTGTAGGCAGCGTTCGTGTCCCGGACGCGCTGCATCGTGAAACGCTGCACCGGCGTCATTCCGGGGCGCGACGAAGTCGCGAGCCCGGAATCCATTGATCTACAAAGTTTGCGGCCCGATGGATTCCGGGCTCGCCCTGCGGGCGCCCCGGAATGACGGCGGCGGGGCGCGAGGGCTGACGAACCCTTCAAGCATCCGTGAAGCGAGAAGAACGTAGCCAGAGCGACCGCCGTTCTCGACAGATTCGTTCTGCGTTCCCTCCGCTCAACAACACCCCCATTGCTATTTGCATCACCTCCCTTGCAGCCGCACGCACCCCGCCAAAAATCAATCCGACGACCACATCGGGAGACCGGCCATGGGCCTGCAAGAAACAAAAATCGAATCGCTTCCCTTCGTCACCGCCGAACTCAACTACCTTGCGCCGACACCGGGCAAACCGCGCACCTACGCGTTCGATCCGCCGCCGGGCGAGCCGAAGAGCACGTCGCTGCCGGAGCCGCATCAGGTGCCGATCTTCGACGCGCGGCTGATCGCGAGCAATATCTCGCTCGATCGCGAAGGCTTTGCGCTGGTGCGCCATCCAACCCAGGTGAAGGACTTCTACGACGACGCGGAGCTGAGGGCGGTCTACTATCCCGCCGTCGAGGCCTTCTTGCGGGCGACGCTGAAGGCCGATCGCGTTTTCATTTTCGACCATACCGTGCGCAAGCGCGTCGCAGGCGCTGCCGATATTCGCGATGGTGGCCCGCGCCAGCCGGCGACGCGCGTCCATGTCGACCAGACCGCCGTCTCCGGCGCCAACCGCGTGCGCGAGCATCTGCCTGACGAGGCCGACGAGCTGCTGAAGGGGCGCGTGCAGGTGATCAATCTGTGGCGGCCGATCCGCGGTCCCTTGCGCGACTCGCCGCTCGCGATGGCCGACGGCACCACGGTCGCGCCGGAGGATCTCATCGCCTCCGACCTGATCTATCCCAACCGCCGCGGCGAGACCTATTCGGTGAAATACAATCCGAACCATCGCTGGTTTTATTTCCCGGAGATGACGCCGGACGAGGCGTTGCTGCTCAAGTGCTACGACTCGGCGACCGACGGCCGCACCCGCTTCGGGCCCCACACCGCCTTCGTCGATCCGACCACGCCCGCCGATGCGCCGCCGCGTGAGAGCATCGAGCTGCGCACGTTGGTGTTCCACAAACAGTAACAATGTGTGATCGCACTGCCGGGGTGACCCGGCAGTGTTCCTGGAACTTCGGGGAACAAGGCGACGTTTGCAGCACGGGCAGGGCCAACCGGGGAGCGGTGCCGTGCGAGCGTTGACCACTTTATTATTTTGCCTTGCCACATTTTCTCTGGCGCATGCCGAAAGCGGACTTGCCTCATATTACGGGTACGGAAAAGGCAAAGGTTCCGAGCTGACCTGTGCCCACCGCACGCGCCCATTTGGCACCGTGCTGAGGGTGTCCTACGGCAGCCGCTCGATCCAGTGCCGCGTCAATGATCGCGGCCCCTTCATCCGCGGCCGTATCGTCGATCTCTCGGTGCCCGCAGCCCGCGCGCTCGGCATGATGAGCGCCGGCGTGGTGCGCGTCTCGGTGGAATAGGCCTCCTAGCGCGCTATAGTGCCGCCCAAGCATGGGTGAGGGGGCGCTATGGCCAGGATC
>NZ_JBFUES010000707.1:0-4166 GCF_056403875.1 Bradyrhizobium sp. P2_E8 | reverse complement strand
GTCCCCGAGCGCGAGGAAGCGCTCGGTCATGGTGTCGTTGAGTGCACCGTCGCGCGCCAGATCCGCCGACAGGCTGTCGTCGAGCAGGTTCATCAGCCGCGCCTCTGGCCACGCCGTCGCGAACGCGGCCTCGATCGGGGCCATGGAATGCTTGAGAGCGTGGATGAGGGCGATGCGCATGGGATGTCTCTTCTCCCTCGCCCCGCTTGCGGGGCCGCGACGAGCTTCGCTCGCGCTGAGAGGGTGGGGTGAGGGGGATTCTTCGCGAGGACGGTGAGAGTTGGACTCGCGGAGACTCCCCCTCACCCGGATTGCTCCGGACGATRCTCTGCATCGCCGAGCGCAATCCGACCTCTCCCCGCATGCGGAGAGAGGTGAAGCACCGTCTACTTGAACGGCACGGCGTACATCAAGCCGCCCTTGTTCCAGAGGCCGTTGAGGCCGCGGTCGAGCTTGAGCGGGCTCGCCTTGCCGACATTGCGCTCGTAGATCTCGCCGTAATTGCCGGTGGCCTTGATCGCCGTGACCAGCCATTTGTTGTCGAGCCCCAGCCGCGAGCCGAGATCGCCGGAGGCCCCTAACAGCCGCTGGATCGCCGGCGTCTGCGACTTCGCCATCTCATCGACATTGGCCTGGGTAACGCCGAGCTCCTCGGCCTCGATCAGCCCGTAATGCAGCCAGGTGATGATGTCGCTCCAGACCTCGTCGCCGTTGCGGGTGAAGGGCCCGAGCGGCTCCTTGCTGATGGTCTGCGGCAGCACGACGTAGTCGGCCGGGTTGGGCGCTGCGGTCGTCACCGCGCCGGCAAGCGCGGAAGCGTCCTGGGTCATGGCATCGCAGCGGCCGCCGAAGAAGGTCTGGTACATGGTGTCGACGCGGTCGAACACCAGCGGCTTCCAGTCGATGCCGTTGGCGCGGCCGTAGTCGCCGAGCGTAACCTCGTGCGTGGTACCTTGCGCAACACAGACGGTGGCGCCCTTGAGATCCTTGATTTCCTTCACGCCAAGGTCCTTCTTCACGACAAAGCCCTGGCCGTCGTAGAAGTTGATCGGGCCCTGGCGCAGGCCCAGCGTCACGCCGCGCAAATAGGTCTGCGTCGAGTTGCGGTAGAGCACGTCGATCTCGCCCGATTGCAGCGCGGTGAAGCGATTCTGCGCCGTCAGCGAGACGTAACGCACCTTGCTGGCATCGCCCAGCACGCCGGCCGCGAGTGCGCGGCAATAGTCGACGTCGAGGCCCTTGTAATTGCCTTGCGAGTCCGGTGCCGAGAAACCGGCGAAGCCGGCGCTGACGCCGCACACCAGCGTGCCGCGACTCTTCACCGTGTCGAGCGTCGCCGCCTGCGCGACCACCGCCGACGCCGCGAGCACGCCCGCTACGATAACCACTTTCCTCATCATGCTACTCTCCCCTCAGTGATTGACACTACGCAACACGTTGTTGACCGCGGTGCCGAGCTTTTCGACGATCAGGTCGATCTCGTCGGCCGAAGCGATGTAGGGCGGCGCCAGCAGCACGTGGTCGCCGCGGACGCCGTCCACGGTGCCGCCGCCGGGATAGCAGCCGAGCCCGTTGGCGAACGCCTCCGCCTTGATCTTCTGGTTGAGCTTGAGCGCCGGATCGAACGAGGTGCGGCTGGCGCGATCGGCGACGAGCTCGATCGCCCAGAACAGGCCGCGTCCCCTGATATCGCCGACATGGCGGTGGTTGCCGAAGCGCTCGGTCAGTCGCTGCTCGAGCTGCCGGCCGCGCTCTTTCACGCGGTCGAGCAGACCGTCCTCGCGGATCACGTGCTGCACCGCGAGCGCGGCTGCGCAGGCGAGGGGGTGCGCCAGGTAGGTATGGCCATGCTGGAAGGCGCCCGAGCCGGCGCGGATGGTGTCGATGATCTTGCCGCTCGCGAGCATCGCGCCGATCGGCTGGTAGCCGCCGCCGAGCCCCTTTGCGATGGCCTGGATATCGGGCGCGACACCTTCCTGCTCCCAGGCATGCGTGGTGCCGGTCCGGCCCATGCCGCACATGACTTCGTCCAGGATGAGCAGCGCACCATGTCGGTCGCAGATTTCGCGCACTGCCTTGAAGTAACCGTCCGGCGCCGTCACCGCGCCGGCGGTGGCGCCGACGACGGGCTCGGCGAGGAACGCCGCAACGGTGTTGGGACCGAGCCGTTGGAACTCAGCTTCGAGCTCGGCTGCGAGCCGCGCCACGAACTGCGCATCCGACTCGCCGTCGTGTTTCTCGTGATAGGCAAAGGCGGGAGTCACATGGCTGAAGGCGGCCGAGAGCAGCGGCGCATAGGGCGCCCGGCGCCAGGCATTGCCGCCGGCGGCGAGCGCGCCGAGCGTATTGCCGTGATAGCTCTGCCGCCGCGCGATGAAATGCTGTCGCTGCGGCTCGCCACGCTCGATGAAATATTGCCGCGCGAGCTTGATGCTGGCCTCGATCGCCTCCGAGCCGCCACTGACAAAATAGGCATAGGCGAGACCGCCGGGCTCGTGCCCGACCAGCGTCTCCGCGAGCGCTTCCGCCGGCTCGGAGGAGAAGAAGGCGGTGTGGGCATAGGCCAGCGTCGAGGCCTGCTTCGCCATCGCTGCGATCACGCGCGGATGCTGGTGGCCGAGGCAGGAGACCGCCGCGCCGCCGGAGGCGTCGATGATGCGCCGCCCGTCCTCGGCGAAGAGATAGACGCCTTCGCCGCCGATCGCCTTGGGCGGCGTTTCGCGCAACGAGCGGTGCAGCACGCGGCTGGTGCGAGCGGCCATGGGTCAACCTTTCTCTGAGACGTAGGTGGAGGCCGCGGCGAGCCGGGCCTCGGTATTCTCCAGGCGCTTCTTCGCGGCCAGGCCGCCGAGCGAGAACGTCACCGCGGCAAGCGACTGCGCAATCGCGATCGCGCCGGTGAGGCTCGGGAAAAAGCCGGGAGAGGAGGCTGCTTCGAACAGCAGCACATGGTCGGCGCCCTCGGCCATCGGGGCCGACACGGTGTCGGCGATCGCAATCAGCGTCGCACCGGCGCGATAGGCGGCCTGCGCGACCCGGACGCTCGCGTGCGTGTAGGGCAGGAAGCCGATGACGATGACGGCTTCGCCGGGGCGGAAGGCCCCAATATCGAGGTCGTCGGGACCGGACGCGCCGACGAGTTGCACCTGTTCGGGGCGGAACAGTCGCAGTTCGTAGTTCAGGAGTTCCGCGACGCTGCGGCAGCTGCGATAGCCTGCGATCCAGATCCGCTTTGCGTCGTGCAGCGAGCGGGCCGCCTCTGCAATCGGCTGCGCCGGAATGCGCGGGAGGCCCGCGGCCTCGGCCTCGAGCTTGTCGGTAACGAGCGCGACATCGGCGTGCGGACCATGACGCCGGCTCTTGGCGCGGCCGGAGAAGGGCGAGGTCTGCAAGGGCCGCCGCGCCTCGGTCAGCGCCGCGCGCAACTCGTCCCAGCCGGAATAGCCGATGGCTTTTGCGAGCCGCGTGAAGGCGGCGGGATCGGCGCCGGCAACGGCTGCGAGATCGCGCATCGAGCGGGTGGTGGCGTCGTAATCATTGGCGGCGACGAAGCGCCCGACCTCCTGCAAGCGCATCGGGAGCGATGGCAATGCAATGCGCAGTTCGCTCAGCGGCGAGGATTTCGCGGGCTCGGCCATGAAACATTTGTTGCATGAATTGGAGTTTGGTGCAACAGTTGACGTGCGCCGCCGGAAATCGCTGGTTTTGAGAAGGATTTTTGCGCTGTGACATCAGATGGTCCGAGACCGCCGCCGCGCCGCCGTTTTTTCGGCGCGTTCGGACAACGGGAACTGAAAGGCCTGTTCTGGCAGATCCTGGTGGTCGGGATCGCGGTCGGGGTGATTGCCTTCCTCTGGTCCAACACTGTCACCAACCTGTCGGCCCGCCGCATCACCACTGGCTTTGCCTTTCTCGGCCGCGAAGCGGGCATGCCGATTGCCGACAGCCTGCTCGCCTATAATCCCCGAGACACCTACCTCTGGGCCTTCGTCGTCGGGATCGCCAACACTCTGCGTGTCGCGGTGATCGGCATCGTGCTTGCGACCATCCTGGGGACGCTGATCGGGATCTCGCGGTTATCGGCCAACTGGCTGTTGTCGCGGCTCGCCGCCGTCTATGTCGAAACGCTCCGCGACATCCCGCTGCTGCTTCAACTCCTGTTCTGG
>NZ_JBFUES010000706.1:0-4166 GCF_056403875.1 Bradyrhizobium sp. P2_E8 | reverse complement strand
TGGTACGTGCCTTGGTCGATATTGCCGCTCGCAAGCGTCGTGAGGCTGGCGCGGTTGGAATCCAGCAGCACCAGATCGAGGCCGGCGTGGCGGTAATAGACGCTCTTCGAGGTCCGCGGCAGATGCAGGTAGTCATAGACGTCGTGGCGGCCCGCGCGCTGGCTCGGACGCTTGGCGTCGTGATTGCCGGCAATCGCCTGGATGTCGGTGAACACACGGCTCCGCCGGAAGGACGCGATGACGGCGAGCGCTTCGTCGAGCGCGCGCGGCGTCGGGTCGTCCACGAGATCGCCTGTGATCAGCAGGATGCGATCGGGAATGTCCGCGAAGGCCGCCATCCTCTCGCGCAGGGCGGCGCTCAGTGTCTCGATCGTCGCAAGCAGCCGCCCTGACCCGTCCAGATGCAGGTCGGAAATCTGCGCAATAACGAACGATCTATCCATCTTGCGCCGCTCGTTGCGGATGCTGCGCCGCCCAATACGATGAGAGAAATGCTTTCGACGAACGGGTTCAGGCCGGTCTCGGCCCGGGCGAGGACGAACCCCGGGGCAAGTATCAACCGCGTGCCACTCCGTTCCTGCACTCGATGGGTGCAGAGGCGAGCAGCGCAATCTAAAATATTCGCCGATAATGCCACAACCACAGCGCTAGTAAAGCCCTGCCGCCGTGCGCGCGTGAACGGCAGTTCTCTACACGGATGGATACGAGATCTGCCCGTCGCCGGTTTCGTTTCACCGGATCAATATTCGATGGCAAGCCGCTTGCGGATTTCGTCGACGCGCTTGTCGAGCGCATCGAAGCGGGCGTGTACGGAGCGGTCGTGGAGATAGAAGACGTAGCCGCCGGCAAGAAACGCGAAGATCCAATGATGATGCTCGACATAGCTGAAGATCGCCTCGACGGCCTGGCCGATGAATGTGACCATGCTCCACACGACGTCCATTGCATTTCCTCCCGGCAGGCTTCGCCTTCGGCCGCCGGCGATCCGTTTCCATCTGGCGGCCGTTGCCGGAACCTAGCATGGCCCCTTTGCTGCGAGTAGCGGCTCGCTCAACGGTGACGGCAAAGCCGATTGCGGCCACGGCAAAACTCTGCGAAGTCTCCTTCATCCGCATAACCAGCCTGATCTGACGACCCGGACCCGCCAATGCCATCTGTCTTCGAGACGTCGCCGACCGCCATCCCGATCACCTTCGTCACCAAGTCGAGCTGGGATCAGGTCGCCGAGACGCTGCCGCCGGCGCAACGCCAGTTCGCCACGGCGAGCGCCTTCACCGCCAAGCCGGGCGGCTACCTCGCCCTGCCCGCCCCCGACGGTGCGATCGCGCAGGTGCTGTTCGGCCTCGAGGACGAGGGCGCAAGATCCCGCGACCTGTTCCGGCCGGGCGCCCTGCCCGGCCTGCTGCCGCCGGGCACCTATCGCTTTGCCAATGCACCGCACGATGCACGGCTCGCCGCACTCGCCTTCGCGCTCGGCTGCTACCGTTTCGCCCGCTACCGCAAGGCGGATAGACCCGATGTCCGCCTGGTGCCGCCTGACGGCGTCGACGCGATCGAGATCAGCCGCATGGCGGATGCCGCGATGCTGGCGCGCGACCTCATCAACACGCCGTCCAACGACATGGGGCCGGAGGAGCTCGCTGCAGCCGCGCAAGAGCTCGCCAGCGAATTCGGCGCGAGCCTTGCCTGCACCATCGGCGAGGATCTGAGGACAGATTTTCCGCTGATCCACGCCGTCGGCATGGCCTCGGACCGCGCGCCGCGGCTGATCGACATCTGCTGGGGCGATCCCGCCCATCCCAAGGTGACGCTGGTCGGCAAGGGCGTGTGCTTCGACACCGGCGGGCTCGACCTGAAGCCGTCGAGCGGCATGCTGATCATGAAGAAGGACATGGGCGGCGCGGCCAACGTTCTGGCGCTCGCGCGCATGGTGATGGACGCGAAGCTGAAGGTCCGGCTGCGCGTGCTGATTCCGGCGGTCGAGAATGCGGTCGCCGGCAATGCTTTCCGCCCGCTCGACATTTTTACGTCGCGCAAGGGCATCACGGTCGAGATCGGCAATACGGACGCCGAAGGCCGGCTCGTGCTCGCCGATGCACTGGCGCTCGCCGACGAGGAGAAGCCCGACCTGCTGATCGATCTCGGCACGCTGACCGGAGCTGCACGCGTCGCGCTGGGGCCGGATTTACCGCCCTTTTACACCAATGATGAGACGCTTGCCGCCGACGTCGCGCGCTGCGCCGTCAGGGAGAACGATCCGTTGTGGCGCATGCCGCTGTGGCCGCCCTACGATGCGTGGCTGGACTCCAAGACCGCCACCATCACCAATGCACCGTCCGGCGGCTTTGCCGGCTCGATTATCTGTGCGCTGTTCCTGCAACGCTTCGTCGAGCAGGCCAAGAGCTGGCTGCATGTCGACATCTATGGCTGGACGCCGTCGGCGAAGCCGGCGCGCCCCGAAGGCGGCGAGTGCCAGGCCGCGCGCGCCATCTACACATTGCTGAGCGAGCGCTATGCATGATCCAGGACACGATCCAAGGCTGACACCGGCGCGGGCCGACCTCGCCGCCAAATATCTCGAAGGCAAGGTGCAGTCGGAGCGCTTCGTCACCGGCGAGGAATTCGAGGTGACGGATGCGATTGCAGCGGTGCGCGAGCAGCCGTCCCCGGGCGCGATGCTGATGACGGAGGCGCTGCGCGGCGATCTGATCTTCTGGAAGGGCCATGTCGCCATCGTCCGCGACGGCGGCACCATGGTTCACGCCAATGCGCATCATATGGCGACGGTGATCGAGCCGATCGAACCGGCGATTGCGCGGATCAAGCAGGCCGGCAGCGAGGTCATGGCGATCAAGCGGCTCTGATTATTCCAGTCATTCAGGGGCACGCGCATCGCGCGTGAACTATGAGGTGCAATTGCAGATCTGAGAATCTCGCCCCACAATCTCTGGATTCCGGGTTCGCGCCACGCGCGCCCCGGAATGACAGCAGTTCCTACGTCGCCACCGATCCATTCCCGGCCGTCTCCAGCCGGAATGCCGCCGCGAACAGTGCGCGCGTGTAGTCGCTCTTGGGGTTTTTGAACAGCTCGGCCGCCTGCCCCTCCTCGACCACCTTGCCGCCGCGCATCACGATAAGATGGCTGGCAAGCGAGGCGACGACGCGCAAGTCGTGCGAGATGAACATGTAGGTGAGATCGCGCTTGCGCTGAAGCTCGCGCAACAGATCGACCATCTGCGCCTGGAACAGCATGTCGAGCGCGCTGGTCGGCTCGTCCAGCACGACGAAATCCGGTTCCAGCACCACCGCGCGCGCGATGCTGATGCGCTGGCGCTGGCCGCCGGAGAACTCATGCGGGTAGCGGTAGCGGGTGTCGGGCTTCAGCCCGACGTCCTCGAGCGCCTTGACCACGCGCGCCTCGCGCTCCTCGCGCGACAGTTTCGGCTGATGCACGGAGAGGCCTTCGGCGATGATGTCGGCGACCGACATGCGCGGACTGAGCGAGCCGAACGGATCCTGGAACACGATCTGCATGTCGCGCCGGAACGGCCGCATCTCCTTGAAGCGCAGGCCCTGGATGTCTTTCCCCAGGAACACGATGCGCCCGTTCGAGGAGATCAGCCGCAGCAGCGCCAGCCCCAGCGTGGTCTTGCCCGAGCCGGATTCGCCGACGACGCCGAGCGTCTCGCCCTTGCGCACGGCGACGCTGACGCCGTCGACCGCCTTGATGTGGCCGACCGTCTTGCGCATCAGGCCACGCTTGATCGGAAACCACACTTTCAGGTCGTCGGCCGACATCACCACCGGCGCACCCGGCTGCGGCGGCGCGGGATCGGGCTTCGGCTCGGCCGCGAGCAGGTCGCGCGTATAGGGGTGCTTCGGCGTCTTGAACACCTGCTCGACCGGTCCCTGCTCGACGATCTCGCCGCTCTTCATGACGCAGACGTGGTCGGCGATGCGGCGCACGATGCCGAGATCATGGGTGATGAAGAGCAGGCTCATGCCGAGCCGCGCGCGGATCTCGGCGAGCAGCGCCAGGATCTGCGCCTGCACGGTGACGTCGAGCGCCGTGGTCGRCTCGTCCGCGATCAGCAGGTCGGGCTCGTTGGCGAGCGCCATCGCAATCATCACGCGCTGACGCTGGCCTCCGGAGAGCTGGTGCGGAT
>NZ_JBFUES010000705.1:0-4168 GCF_056403875.1 Bradyrhizobium sp. P2_E8 | reverse complement strand
CTTCATCCTCGGCCTGATCAAATGGGGCACCGGATTCCTCGCCAACGTTTCCGTGCTGCTCGGCATCGTCGCCGGCGCCGTACTCGCAACCATTCTGGGCGTGATGCATTTCGACAAGGTCACTGCCGCCTCCTGGGGCGCGCTGGTGATCCCCTTCCGCTTCGGCATGCCGCAATTTCATCTGGTGCCTGTTATCACCATGTGCGTCGTCATGATCGTCGTGATGATCGAGTCGCTCGGCATGTTCCTCGCGCTCGGCGACATCACCGGCAAGGCGGTCGACCGCGAAGCCCTGAGCCGGGGCCTGCGCGCTGACGGCGTCGGGACGCTGCTCGGCGGCATCTTCAACACCTTTCCCTACACCTCGTTCTCGCAGAATGTCGGCCTGGTCTCAGTCACCGGCGTGCGCTCGCGCTGGGTGACGGTGACGGGCGGCTGCATCATGCTCGGGCTTGGCCTGCTGCCGAAGCTCGCGGCGCTGGTCGAGGCGGTGCCGCTGGTCGTGCTCGGCGGCGCGGGCCTCGTGATGTTCGGCATGGTCGCGGCAACAGGCGCGCGCATCCTCACCTCGGTCGATTTCCGCACCAACCGCTACAATCTCTTCATCGTCGCGATCTCGATCGGCTTCGGCCTGATCCCGCTCGCCGCGCCCGGATTCTTTCGGAACCTGCCGCATGATCTCCAGCCGTTGCTGGAGTCCGGCATTCTGCTTTGTGCGGTGGTCTCGGTGCTGCTCAATGCTTTCTTCAACGGCTTGAGCGGTGGCGCTGCGGCCGAGACAGATGCAGCGGCAGCCGCATCATCGGCACAACATGTCTAGCTAGCTGCCGCGATAGGTCGCGTAGCTCCAGGGCGTGACCAGCAGCGGCACGTGGTAGTGGTTTTCCGGCTCGCTGATCGCAAAGCGCAGCGGGATCTCGTCGAGGAACGCCGGCTCTGACAGCGGCACGTTGCGCTCGGCGTAATATCTGGCGACGCGAAAGCGAAGCTCGTAGCGGCCGATCGGAAGCGGGCGCCCGCCGATCAGCGGCTGGTCGGTCCGCCCATCAGCATTGGTGACGGTGCGCGCGATGACGCGGCTCTCGCCGAGACTCGCGAGCTCGATCAGCTCCACGGGGATGCCGGGCGCAGGTTTGCCGGCGTGGTTGTCCAGCACATGCGTCGAGAGCCGGCCGTGCACCTTGAGCTTGTCGTCGGCGACGACGAGCTGATCGAGCCGCAGCGCCGAGATGCGGCCAATCTCCTCGATCGCACGTCGCGTCTCGGTCTTGGCAATATTGAGCAGCCGCGTCTCGAAGTCGCGCAGCACGGAATCCTTGGTGTGGCGGCGCACGCAGGCGATGTAGGGGAAGCCGAACTTTTCACGGTACGCATTGTTGACGCGCTCGAACGCGGCATATTCGGCGTCCGACAGCCGGTCGAGCCCGGCGCTGTTCTGCTCGTCGGTCGATTCCGCCGTGAGGCCCGCGGCGCGCTGGGTCTTGTTGGCGAGATCGGGATGCGCCCGGATCAGCGCCAGCTGCACGTCGGGTTCGGCGCTCTGGATCGCTGCCATCAGCGCGGTGTGCAACTGGTTGATGCCGGTGAATGGCCGCTGCCCGGCGAGCTTCTCCGCAATCCACGGCGAATATTCGACGACATTGGCGAGCGCCGCGATGAAGCCGGCTTTGTCAGCGGCGTTGAGATCGGCGAGCGGGATTTGCGACATCGTTGCTTACCCGATCTCGAATGCGTCGGCGGCCAGGTGCGCGTGCTTGTCGTGCCAATGCTGCGCGATCTGGAGCCGCGTCGGCACCCAGACGCGCTCGTGCTTGCCGATGTAATCCAGAAAGCGGATCAGCCCCGCGGCGCGACCGGGGCGGCCGGCGAGGCGGCAATGCAGCCCCACCGACATCATCTTCGGCGCGGCCTCGCCTTCGGCGTAGAGCACGTCGAAGGCGTCCTTCAGATAGGTGTAGAACTGCTCGCCTTCGGCAAAGCCCTGCGGGTTGATGAACCGCATGTCGTTGGCGTCCAACGTATAGGGGATGATGAGCTGCTTGCCCCCGGCGCCCTTGACCCAGTAGGGCAGATCGTCGGCATAGGAGTCGCAGAGATAGAGGAAGCCACCCTCCTCCATCAGGAGACGGTTGGTGTTGATCGAGGAGCGACCGGTGTACCAGCCGAGCGGCCGCGATCCGGTCGCCTCAAGGTGGACGCGGATCGACTCGGCGATCTCGGCGCGCTCCTGCGCCTCGGTCATGTCCTTGTGCTCGATCCATTTCAGGCTGTGGCTGGCGATGTCCCAGCCGGACTCCTTCATCGCGGCAACGATTTCCGGATTGCGCTTCAGCGCGGTGGCGACGCCGAACACGGTGGTCGGCCACTTCCGTTCGTTGAACATCCGCCACAGCCGCCAGAAGCCGGCGCGCGAGCCATATTCGAACATCGATTCGATATTGGCGTGGCGCTGGCCCGGCCAGGGCTGCGCGCCGAGCACGTCGGACAGGAAGGCTTCCGAGGCGCGGTCGCCGTGCAGGATGTTGTTCTCGCCGCCCTCCTCGAAATTGACGACGAACTGCACCGCAACCCGCGCGTTGCCCGGCCATTGCGGATGCGGCGGGTTGCGGCCGTAGCCGCGGAGATCGCGCGGGTAGCGGGTATCAGTCACTCAGACTTCCTCGAAGCGGATCGGCAGCGCGCCCTTCCACAGCACGCTCTTGCCCAGCGTCGCGAGATTCTCCAGCCCCGAGGTCACCGTGATGAAGTGATTGCCGGCGAGCTGGCCCATCTTGCTCGCGAAGCTCACGCCGCCATACGCCATCAGGATCTCGGTCTCGCTGATGCCGCCGGGATAGAGGATGATCTGGCCGGGCGCGGGATAGCTGGTGTGGTTCTCATAGCCGACGCCGAAATCGAGGTCGCCGAGCGGCATCCACACCGCCTCGCCGCTCCAGCGCACGTGGATGATGTGGCTTTCGAACGGCATGGCCTTGCGGAACGCGGCAACGGTCTTGGGCGCCGCTTGCTCCTCGAAGCGGGCATCGAAGGTGTAGTCGCCGGCACGGATAACGAGTTTGCTCATCTCATCTCTCTGGATCGGGGGCTAAAGGCCCCACGGGGAACTTTCAAGCAAAGAGCATTCCATCGGGCTTCGCGCAAGGGGCGCGACACCTCACCTGCGGTCGTAGGACCAGCCGAAAATGCCGCTCCGCCGCGTTTCCGGCTCGGGCTCGGCGACAGGCGGCGGCGCCTCCTTGAGTTCCGCCTGCGGCGGCGGTGGAGGCGGTGCGGGAAGGTTCTCGCATTTCATCGAGTAGACCAGCTTGCCGTCCGCGGTCCGCCCGATCGGCGCGCAGGGGTCCGGATGCGCCGCCGAACTCTTCGGAGTGGGCTTGACCTGCGCCGCAGCCGGCGCCGCGATCAGGAGAAGGACCAGCAGATATTTCGACATCGTTGTCGCCTGAAAACCAATTCGCCCCATTCAACCGGATTGCCGGGGGCAAGTCCATCGGGCCCGACCGGCCTATTGCCGAATATTTAGCCGGGACCAAAAAAATGGCTCGCCGCAACGTGAAGGTGGCGCCGCTGATATTCGCCAGGTCCCATCGCCATGTCAGCCGCGACGACGAACACATTTCTCACAGCCGGAGCGTCGTCACGGGAGAAACAACGATGCAAAAAACTTTCGCCATTCTCGGCGCCACGCTGATTGCCGCCGCCACCATCCAGACCGCCGCTGCGAGCGACCGCCACCACGGCCGCAAGGCACAACCGGCCCCCATCACCCAATCGGTGCGCGACTCCAACGCCGCGCTCTGGCCGTCGCAGCCAACTACGCCCGACTGGTCGCGCTACACCAACGGCGCCATGTCGGCACCGGCGGGACGGTAGAAGGTGGACGATCTCACTATCTCCATCACGGTCACCCCCGCACAACGCGGGGGTGACCGTGATGAATTGGGACTCGCCGCCTCCACATCGTCATTGCGAGCGGAGCGAAGCAATCCAGAGTCTTTCCACGGAGGGATGCTGGATTGCTTCCGCCTTCGCTAGAGCTTCGGGACAAGTCGCTTCGCTCGCAATGACGGAGTATGAGGCATCGACGTCGTCCTCCAAATACAACTGTCATTCCCAGCCTTGTGCGCACTGGGGCGGGGAATCCAGTACGCCGCAGCTTCTCGATTCA
>NZ_JBFUES010000704.1:0-4168 GCF_056403875.1 Bradyrhizobium sp. P2_E8 | reverse complement strand
CGCAATACCTACGCGTTCTTCACTCCGGATCTCGCAGAGGTCGCGCGTGCCCGCCATGCGCTCGAAACCGACCTCGCCCTGGCGATCCGCAATGAAGAGCTCGTCGTCCATTACCAGCCCAAGGTGTCCTGCATGGATGGCCGCATCCTGGGGGTGGAGGCGCTGGCGCGCTGGCATCACCCGAAGGAGGGCGACATTCCTCCTCAGCGCTTCATCAAGATCGCGGAAGAGATCGGCCTCATCATGGAGATCGACCGCTTCGTGCTCAGGCGCGCGCTCGCCGAAATCGGGGGCTTGATCCGGGCCGGCTCGAACCTCGTGCTCGCCGTAAATGTCGCGGCGTCGGAAATCGAAGACCCGCTGTTCATCAGGGATATCATCACGACCGTTCGCGAGGCCGACTTCCCGCCTCCCAAGCTCGAGATCGAGATCACAGAGTCGGTCGCGATGCGCAATCCTGACGTCGTGCGCGAGAGAATAAGCCTGCTCAGGCAATTGGGCATACGCTTCGCAATGGACGATTTCGGGGCCGGCTATTCGAATCTTTCGACGATGGCGAGGCTCCCCTTCGACGCCGTGAAGCTCGATCGCACGCTCGTGGCGGGTGTCGCTGAAGACCGCGAAAAGCAGACGATCCTTCGCCTGGCGCTCGGACTTGCGGACGAATTGGGGTTCGAAACGGTCGTAGAAGGCGTTGAAACGGCAGAAGACCTTCGGTTCGCGGCCGAAAACGGCGCGACCATGGCGCAAGGTTATCTTTTTTCTCCGCCGCTACCGCTCGAAGAGTTCGCCGTCCTGCTCCAGCCGCGCCGTTTGGCGGCGGTCGAAGTGGTGCCCAGGCGAGACGGAGCGGAGCGGCAAGCTGCGATCCGCTGAGGCGTCGGCGTCGACATCAACCTTAGATGCCGATCGGGGATCAAATCGGCACCGATTCGTACGGGAGCTCTGCGATAGTTCGCGGTTTTGTACTGAATGGTGGGAAAATGGCGCGCCACGGCCGATGAAGAGGGGCACTATTGCTTCGCCGTGGCGCTATGATGCAGCAGCCCGCTACGCGGTCCAATTGGCAAGTCTGCGACGGGCTGCGATTTCCACGACATCAAGCGTCGCGAACCCGCTCGTAGACGAGATAGGACAAGCTATCGCCCAGTGCCTCGACCTTGACGCGCACCATCCCCTTCATGTCGGCGGCCTCACCGAACAGGCGCCGGCCTCCGCCCAGCACGACCGGGAAGACCTTCAGGCGCAATTCGTCGGCCAAGTCCTGCGCCCAAAGGGCGTGCACCAACTCGACGCTGCCGATCACCACGATGTCGCCGTTGACCTCGCGTTTCAGCCGCTTGATCTCACCGGCCAACTCGCCCCGCAGCATCGTCGAGTTGCCCCATTTCGGCGTCCCTAGCGTCGAGGACAGGATGTATTTTGGCATGGAGTTCAGTCGATCCGCCCACGGGCCCGTGCGGCCCAGCCAACGCCTGGCGAACCATTCGTCGCTGAGGCGGCCGAGCAGGAGGGCCTTGGCGCTGATGGCCTCCTCCGCCCCGAGTCGGGCCCAGGCCTGACGGTCATTGTCGCCGACCTTGGCGAACCAGCCGCCGAAGCGGAAGCCCTCCTCCCCCGTCGGGTCCTGTACGACGCCGTCGAGCGAGGCGTTTTCGCTGATGACAATTTTTCCCATGTCCGTTCTCCTTTGGCTATCGGTCGGCGAAATCGTCCGCCAGCCGTGAAGACACCGGGGTCTCGGGATACTGGGCGCTCCGCGTTGAAGGTTTAGAGAGCCGGAAGCGATGTCGGCAGGCCGAACCACGGCAACACGAAGCTTTCGAACCGCGTCATGCCGCGAATTCGACCGCCCGCCATTGTCAGGACATAGAACCCTACGCCGGGCCGCCCCGCCGGGGTGCGCAGATAGACGCCGAAGGCCGGCTGACCGTTGGCGCGCGACGGCACGAGATCGAAGCGCCGCCCAGCCCCGAAGATGCTGGCGCTCAGGCGCAGCACTATGTCCCGGCCATGGTATTCGAACGGCATGGGCGGCATGGCCATGAACACGTCGTCCGTGAGCAGGCTGACCAAAGCGTCGACGTCCGCCCTTTCCCATGCTTCGACAAACCGGGTGACGATCGCAGTCTCGGCCGGGGATTGGGCGGCCGGTGGAGGTTCGTGGCCACCGGCCGCCTGCCGCTGTTGAAGGGTGGCACGCGCGCGCTTGAGCGCGCTGTTGACCGCGTCGAGGCTGGCGTCCAACATGCCTGCAACCTCCTCAGCGCTGAACCCAACGACGTCGCGCAGGATGAGCACGGCCAGTTGGCGCGGCGGCAGGCGTTGCAGGCCCGTCACGAAGGCTAGGGAGATGGTGTCGGTCCGCTCGACCCGCGCGTCCGGCGCCGGCGGCCAAGAAACTACACCTCCCATCAGTGCGTCCGGAAACGGATCGAGCCAGACCTCTTCCTCCAGCCGGGTCGGCTCGAGGAATTCGACCCCGGGGATGTCCCAGGCCTTGGTCGGGCGCCGGCTGGCGGCGCGCCGCGCGTTGAGGCAGCGGTTGGTGGCGATCTTGTAGAGCCAGGTGCCTAGTGAGGCGCGTTCTTCGAAGCCGCCCAACCCGCGCCAAGCGGCCAGCAAGGTGTCCTGCAGGATCTCCTCGGCGTCGTGATAGGAGCCCAGCATGCGATAACAGTGCAATTGAAGCGCGCGGCGATAGGGATCGGTCAGCTCGCGGAAGGCGCCGTGGTCCCCGGCCCGGGCTTTCGAGATCAGGTCGGCAGTCATGATGTCTTCCGCTTTGCTATTTGGCGTCCGCCTGACGGCGTTTCGAGATCGTAAAGACACCGCGGGCGCCGCGAACTGGGCAGCCAGTTGGAAAAATTCTTTCGGGGGCGGGCGCGTCCGGATTGCCCCGGCGCTGTGTCCAAACCGGCGGCCCGGATGGTCCGGCACCGCCAAAGGACACACAAGCGATATCGAAGGCCAGCGCCGCTTCGACCGCGAGAGAAGCGCTCGCGACAGCCTGGCGGCCTAGCCGGCCGGCGAGCCCTATCGCTATTTTGGGTCCGGCAGGCCTTCGATTGCGATGATTCGAAACTTTGCGCCGCTCTGTCCGCTCAACAATGACAAAGGCGGGACGGCTTTCCTGTTGGGCGATGGACCGGCTGAGGCCCAACGGCGAAGCGCTCAAAGCGGCCGCCAGCAAAGCTAGGGCGCCCGCATGCAACAAGCTGGTGCGCCCCCTAGAAAGCGGGAAGATTCGATGCGTCCCATCGGGCATTCCGATGACGGATGCACTCAATTCGACTTGACGAGTTTAATCGAAGAATCGGCCGATTTTGGCGGCTATAGCGTATACCGAAATGGCGCGCCCGGAACGATTCGAACGTCCGACCCTCAGATTCGTAGTCTGATCTTCTCGTTGATTTTCTTGCACATTTTTGCAAACCGACGATGTTTTGCGCTCCGCGATATCAATAGTTTACCAGCGTTTTGCAAACCGCTTGGGCGAGCTCGCTCGGCCCCATTGCCGTTGGCCTGCGCGCCGGCGCCGGACAACTCGGGCAGCACGGTGCCGCCGAATTGGAAGCTACCGTCGATCGCGAGCTTTCGGGAGGCGCACATCACCCTGGCGAACGCTCTGTGGTCCGGCCGGCGCTCTAGGGGCTCAAACGCGCCAGCGCCTCGTGGTCCTCTTCTGAAAACGGGTCCACGAACAGCGAAACGACCAGCACCTGAGGCACTTTGCGGTCCAATGTTTTCAGCTCGGCGATTTCCCGCCGCATGGCCGAATTCTTCGCGTCAAAATCGGCCACGGCGGTCTCGCTTGGAACTGCCAGTACGACCACGTCGTATAGCCAAGCCAGTCCATATGCGCGCCCAACCCAGTCGGCGCTCTTAGTGATGTAGTTCTTTGCGTTCGTGTACGGCCCGACAATCAACACTGCTATGCTTGTCGGCTCTCCGTCCTTGGCGGCGAGGACAAAGTCGACGGAAACGCCACCTGGCGACTTGAGGCCTTTCCCGACAACGGAGACGGGCCTGCCTATCAAAAGCTTAACCGCCTCGACGATGCCCGGCTCCGCAGCCGCTGCGTACTCTCGCTCAAAGGCCAAGCCAGTCCGGCCATAAAAGCCCTTTGGCCGGCGGGCTTGCATTTCGTCGGTGATCGAGCGGACGG
>NZ_JBFUES010000703.1:0-4171 GCF_056403875.1 Bradyrhizobium sp. P2_E8 | reverse complement strand
GCCAAGGAGCGGCCGCGGTCCGAGCAGCCTGACGCCCGCGACCAGCAGCCCGGCAACGAGAAAGGCGCACTGTCCATCGGCCAGGTTGAGGGCTGCGGCTGGCGAGACCAGAACCGCCGCGATGATGTAGGGCGTCAGTTGCGGCTGATCGGCCCGGTTGCGAAGCGCCCAGGCCAGGAAGCCTGCAGTCGCCGCCTGGAATGCGACATAGGAGCCGACAAAACCAAGCGGCGCGACGGGCAGCAGCAGAACGAGAAAGCTGGGCGGATAGAACCACGGACGGAACTCCAGCGGCACCGTCAGCCATGATGCGAACGACCGGTTGAGATAGGCGGTGAACGCGTCGCCATCGATGACCAGCGCAAGATTGCCGGCGAGCATCGACCTGACGGCGCCGTAGAACACCATCCAGTCGGTGCCGGGGCCGATGTGGTTCAGGCCGATCCAGCCGGGATGGACGAGGGTGGAGATCAGGATACCCCAGCCGAACAGCGTTGCGATCGCCATCGCCGGCAGGAGCATGAGGGGAATCCCGCTGCAGCTGCGCGATGGACCGGGCATCGGCCGCTGAACGGACACGCTCACTTGAAAGCTTCCCTCGATGTTTCCGCCTGCGGCGCCGCACCGGCCTGTGCGTCGGCGGCTCGCACATGGATCACCGCGATGTCGTCCGCATAGATCCGCTTCCAGCCCTTGAGCTGATCGAGGATCTGCGGGCCCGGCGCATCGGCGACCAGGAGCGTCGCGTCGATCTTGTACTCATCCAGCAGGCGCGGAAGCAGCTCGGGCTTCTTGCCCTCCGTCGCCTTGAAGAAATCCATGACGAATGTCTCGCCATAGAGCTCGGCGCGGCCGTCGACATAGACAGGGATGTCGCGCGAGATCAGATAGCCGCCGAACTGATAGGCGTTGAAGACGCGCTGGGCCTTGCGTTGCTCGAGCAGGTCGACGGCGGCAACCGGCGTCTGCGTCATCGTGAAGTTGAAGCGGTTGTGCCCCATGTAGAGCGAGGTCGAGGTCCAGCCCGCGGCCACGATCATCAGTGCGCCAAGCGCGGTGACATAGCGGGCCGGCCAGCGGTCGGTGCCGGTGGCGTCCGGCTGCGGGCGCGTAACCATCTGGCCGAGCGGCTTCGCCAGCACCAGCGGCACCAGGAAGGCAAATGCCTCGATGCTCCTGACATGGGTCAATGCGCTCCAGGTCAGGAACAGGATCAGGAAGATCCTCGGCGCCGAGAGCACGAGGCCGCGATAATAGCCGAATGCGATCAGGCCGAGCAGCGCGCCTTCGAACGAGCTGAACGTGGCAAAGTTCGCCGGCATCCATTCGAAGATCAGCGACAACAGCTCGCCGAGACTGAGGATGTTGGTCGCGCCCAGCAGCGTCTTCCAGCCGTAGGGCGTGCAGCAGCTCGCGATCAGTGCGCCGATGCCGAACAGCACCCAGCGCATGAACAGCTGAAGCCGCCGCCCTTTTTCCGCGTGCTCGACGGCCTCGAGCGAGATCGGACCGATCAGCGCCAGGCCGAGCACGAAGCCGCCATGCAGGTTCGCCCAGAGCGCCATCAGCGGCAGCCAATACCAGGACGGCGCGCGCCTGCGGTCGGCAGCCGCCATTAGCAGGCCGACCCACGCCACCATGACGGGCAGCGCCAGAATATGCGGACGCGCCAGGACGTGGTGCAGCGACAGCAGCAGCGCCAGCATCGCAAACAGCACCGCACGCGGCGCCTCGATCTGCGCGTCGAGCAGATAGACGAAGATGGCGGCCGTGAGCGCGACCGCCATCGTGGTGAGGATGACGGGACCTGCCCAGTCCCATTGCGCATGGGAGAAGGCGAACAGCACTTGCGACAGCCACGACGTCGAAATCCACGGCGCGCCCGTCCGCGTGAAGGAATAGAAATCCGTGGTGGGGACAGTGCCGTGATCGAGGATCCATTGCCCGACCTTGATCTGCCAGAACGAGTCGGAGTCCTGAAGCAGCGTGTCGCCGACATGGAGGAAGAAGAGATAGGCGCCGGCACCGACGCAGAGCGGCACCAGGGCTCGCGCTCGGCTCTGCATCGCGATGCTGTTGGCAAAGGAAAGGGACATTCCGCCTCGTCGTYCTGTTGTTCTTGTCGGTTGGCCGAGCGGCGGGCATTGGACCATGGCGGTCATAACTTCGGGTAAACCGGCGGCGGGGGCCGTTTCATGTCCGGACAATTTAACGGATTGTTTTGGATTTCGGTTTACCATCGGCGAATACGTGCAAACCGCTCTGTGTTTACGCAGTCGAATTAACTGCGGCGAAATTCTTTGCCACTACGTTCGGTTCCATGGTCGGGCGGCGCTGGGAAGCCGAAAAGACCAGATCAGTTGTAGCCTCGTGTACCCATTTGGAGCACTCTATGAAGAACCTCGTTGCGCGCTTTGTGAAGGATGAATCCGGCGCCACCGCCATTGAATACGGCCTGATCGCTGCCGGCATCGCGCTGGCCATCATCACCGTGGTCAACAACCTCGGTACCACGCTGAACACCAAGTTCACCTCGATCTCGACCAGCCTCAAGTAAGGCCGGACGACCTGAGAATTCTGAGAGCCCCGTCCTCGACGGGGCTCTTTTCTTTTGGTCRGCGATTTCAGTTCGGAGATGGGCAGAGCTCCGTCATGGCTTGAAGACCGAAGGCGGAGCCCACCATCGAGACTTCGGATATTGAAAATTCCTCGTGGGCACGGCGCTACGCGCCTTTGCCCGCTCTACGGCAACTTGTCTCCGACCGCGACGATCGCGCCGTCATTCTGCGAGGCTGGTCTGCCAGACGGGCGATAGCTCAGGTGCGGCAGACACGGGCGCCGTGCGGCCGAGCCGTTGAACATAGAATGTCGTGACCCAGATCGATGCAGCGGCGACCGCGATGCCGCCGGCGACGTCGATGAGGTAATGCGCACCAATCGCCGGCGTCGCCGCGATCATCAGGAGGTTGAGCGCGGCTGCGATGCCGCCGATGCCGCGCACCGGCCACAGCGCCCACATGTAGAGCACGGCGGAAGCGGCGTGAAAGCTCGGAAACGAGACGATGCCGGAGAGGAAGAACAGCCGGAGCTCGTGCAGGCTGCCGTCGCGCAGTGCCAGGATGTCGCGCAACTGCCCGGCATAGACCGCGGTGTTGATCTCGGGGAAATGCGCGGCCGGCAGTTGCAGCCCGTAATAGGTGCCGATCGCCGGCACGACGGCGGAGATTGCGATGGTGACCGCGAGCGCAAGGCTCATCGCGAGCATGAACACTTGCAGCCGCACATGGCGCGCTGTCAGTGTCAGCACGACGGGGATGCCGAGCAGCGGCCATTTGATCAGTCCGTAGCCGCGAGCCAGGCAGTCGGCGAGCCAGGGATGGTCGTTGACGTAGCGCGCGATCGCTTCGGGATCGAGGCCGAGCGCCCGGTCGATCGCCAGCAGTGCGTCGTCCTGGAGCGGCCAGTTCAGCTTGCCCGCGACATAGCTGAGCGGTCCGACGATGGCGCAGGTGAGAATGACCTGTCCGATCGTGCCCARCGAGAACACCAGTTTCGGATCGGCTAACTCGTCCTTGGCGAGCCGGTGGCCATAGGCGACTACGACCAGGACGGCGGCGATCGCCACCGTGATGCCGTAGGCAACAGGCTCGAGGCTCAGACCGGTAAGGGGCAGGCCGAGCGCCAGCAGAGCGCCCATGGCTGCGACAGGAAGCCAGTTCAGATTGAAGAGCTGCCAGGCGGTCCGGGCGTCCGAGTCGATCATGCTGCACCGAGGAGGGATCGCAGTACTGCGGTACAGTCGCCGGGCTGCTTTTAAGATCGCGGTAACAATTGTGGTTAGCCGTTTACCAACCGGCTCTGCGCATTTGAGCGAATCTGTCTCGCCGCTTTGATATGACGCTTCGCGCAAATGCATCTTGTCATCCCCCCTGAATAGTTGTTCAGTCCTTGCGGGGCGATTTGCAATTACTGCAGTGACGAAGCGTTCGGCCGCAGGGCGTGCGGCAGGCGTGTGGGACAGGAAGCGCGCCATGGTTTATCGGCGGACGCATCAAGTGGTTAAGCGCCTTGCGGCCCGGCGCAGTGCGATATTGGCGGCGGCGCGGGAGGCTGCGGCGGAAGGCGGGATGGCGGCGGTGCAGATTGCGCCGGTCGCGGTCCGGGCCAATGT
>NZ_JBFUES010000702.1:0-4175 GCF_056403875.1 Bradyrhizobium sp. P2_E8 | reverse complement strand
ATCCAGGAGCCCTTCGGCACGATATCGGTGAGGTTGATCGCGACGAGCTGGCAGACTTCGAGACGGCCGTCGACGCCGGGGATCATCTTCAGATTCACCTGCGTCTTCGACAGCGTCGCGCGGGTGAGATCGCCGTTGCCGGCCATGCTCTCGTGCTTGTAGCCCATCGTGCCCATGGCGACGAGCTGGCCGGCATATTCCAGCGTCCCCGTCAGGGTGTCCTTGACGATCTCGAGTTTGGGATGGGCGTATTTCTTGGGAAACCCCCAGATCTCGCGGCCCGCGGCGATCGGCGGATCGTCGTCGAGATACATCTGCGAGACGAAATTGACCTCCTCGCCATGCAGGCGCGCCGGGATGACGAGCCCGGACTCGGTGTAGCTGCCGAAGCCGGAGGAGTCCGGCATCCTGATCCATTCGTAATGCACGATCGGCTGGTCGATCGGCTCCAGCGGCTCGGGCAGGCCGGCGCGGATCAGGTCCGGATCGGTCTCGTAGGTGATGACGAGGAATTCGCGGTTGACGAAGCGATAGGGACCGGCCGGATAGCTCGGTCCAGCGGCCGGCATGGACGGAAGTCTCAGCACGTCTTCCCTGCGCATCGCTGGTCTCCTCATGTCTGTGATGCCTGCCCGGCAGCGTCGGGCGGTGATGCAGATTGCTAGCGGCCGTCATTGACCGCGATGTGAAGGATTTCCGTCAGGCGCACGACCCGCGTGCCATTCCCGTTGCGATTGACCTGCATGCAGACGATGCATCGGCTGCCACCCTTGTCATCACGCCGTCACCGCGGGACGCAATCGTTCGGTGAGCAGGAGGCATCGCCATGGACGCCCGCACGTCGCAACCGAGCTATCAGACCCATCAGCCTCCCGCGCGGGGCTGGCGTCCCGAGCGCTGCGATCGCGTCGCACTGGTGCTGCAAGGCGGCGGCGCGCTCGGCGCCTACCAGGCCGGCGTCTATCAGGCGCTGCACGAGGCCGGCATCGAGCCGGACTGGGTCTGCGGCGTCTCGATCGGCGCGATCAACTCCGCCATCATCGCCGGCAACCGGCCGGAGAAGCGGCTCGATGCGCTGCGCGTCTTCTGGGAGCGCATCACCAACCGCAAGGTCTGGCACTACACCCCGGATGGCGACGTCTTCCGCCAGTGGCGCAACCTCACCAGCGCGTGGATGACGTCAGCCATGGGCCAGCCCGGCTTCTTCACCCCGCACCAGGTCAATCCCTGGTTCAGCCCGATCGGCGCCAGGACCGCGACGAGCTATTACGACACGACGCCGCTGCGCGAGAGCCTGCGCGAGCTCGTCGACTTCGATCTCATCAACGAGAAGAAGGTCCGCTTCGCGGTCGGCGCGGTGAACGTGCTCTCCGGCAACTTCATCTATTTCGACAACGCCCATGACGAGATCGGGCCGGAGCACATCATGGCCTCCGGCGCCCTGCCCCCGGCGCTGCCGATGGTGCGGATCGGCACCGATCATTTCTGGGACGGCGGCATCGTCTCCAACACCCCCCTCCAGCATCTGCTCGACCAGGAGGACGCGCTCAACTCGCTGGTGTTCCAGGTCGACCTGTTCAGCGCCCGCGGCGTGCTGCCGCGCTCGATCCAGGACGTGATGGCCCGCCACAAGGACATCATGTATTCCTCGCGCACGCGCCACAACACCGACGTCTATCGCCGCACGCACAATCTCAAGGTCGTGCTCTACAAGGCCCTGGCGAAGCTGCCGGAGGAGCAACTCACCGACGAGGAGCGCAATCTCAAGGCCAGCCTCTGCCATATGCCGGAGATCGCGATCCTGCATCTGATCTACCAGCAGAAGGCTTATGAGGGCGACGCCAAGGACCACGAATTCTCTGGCACCTCGATGCGCGAGCACTGGGCAAGCGGCTTCGAGGACACCAAGCGCACGCTGAAGCGGCGCGACTGGATCAAGATGCCCGAGCAAGGCATGGGGCTGGTGGTGCACGACGTGCATCGGGAGACGGAGAGCGCGTAGCGCGGCGACGCTCGCGGCAAGCCTTCCGCGATATACTCGAAAACAACCCCATGCAATGTAGCCGATGGCCGGCGGCAGATGCCTCCTGCATCTGCAAAACCATTTGGCACGTTGGGCAAAACAGCGGCATCACGACATCCCGCCGCAACCGTACGATGCTCAATGAAGGATGCTTCGCAGGGTATCGGCTGACCACGCAATCCCCTGCACGAGAGTCAACTCGGCTGCACCACATTGCGACGCGAACGGACGTGTCGCGGCTTGCCTTCGTAGCTGGCACAAACTCTTCTGCCGAGGTCGGCGTCTCTCCCTCCTCGACCGCCCGACCTGCATGAAGATGTCAGCGCCGATATCCTTCAATCGGATGACGGCGTCGGATCGTGACTTTGATAATGAGTCACCACTGAGCGGCCATGAATTTAGCAGCGATAGGTTCCGCCTCACCAACAGCGGGTGACGAGACGATTTCGCCTGGTCTCGATTGCGAGGAGAGATAGAGATGGYGGTTAGAGCTAGTGTCGAGGACGAACGCTTCTATAAAAAGATAGAGAAATCCCTCGATACCACCGCTAGCTTCTGGACCTTCGCGTCCGAGGGACTGAAGACTTACGAGCTCGCCAGGGCGCAAGCGCTCTTGCACGAGTATAACGAGAGCCCGGTGAAACCCGGCACGCTGTCGAAAGTTCTCGCCAAGGCGGACAAAGCCAAGAAGTACTACGAGTACGTCCGCAGAGTAGAGGATGCAGTTGACGAGACGAAGCGAGACGGCGCGCTTCTTAAGCTCGGCATCAAGATCTCCATGGACCTCGCCAAGAAATGGCTCGGCGCCTCGCTGACGACGCATCCCTACTATGCCTACCACAAGGTCATGCTCGACGCTCTGGCTGACGCACTCAACGCAGCCCACAACAGCAGATCCACCGTCGACGCCTATCGGCGAGCGGTATCCGCCGCAACCTCAACGGCCGTTGCGAAAGAGTTCAAGCGGCTGGAAGGCAGAAAGGTCGCGGTCGTCGCGGCACATGTGGAGTTCACGGACAGGATAGGCGTGGCCGCCGACATTGCGCGCGGCTTGATAGACCAGAAGCTCGCTGAAAGAAAAATCCAGCAATATGGCGGAACGGCTCGTATTGCCGCAGCCGTCGCCGATCTCCAGGCGTGGCGCGCGATGTGGGCCGGTCTCGCTTGCGAGTCGATGAAGCTCGTCATCATGGCAGGCACCGAGCTCAACGTTGCCGCCGCAGCGCTGCACGAGGTGCAACAAACGATGGCCAAGCTCATGGGCGGTGGCACCACGAGTGTGCTGGCCGGTCGTGGCGCCATCAACGCCATCGAATGGGAAAAGTACGATCAGATAGTCAACAGACGGACGCCAGATCGGGCGGCGATGGACCCGGTCGCATTTGCACAGTCCAATCATGGCCGGGCCCTTGCCTGGACCACGGCCCTTGCAGAAATGTGCGATTTCGCCACAAGCGACGAGGTCTACTTCCCAAGCAAATTCAATGCTCAGCTCGAGCGACTGAACAAAGTTCTGTACGTCTGATAAGCCTGTCTTTGTCAACAGTTGGGGTGCGCGAAGGCGAGCCGCCAATAGTCTGGCGGCCCGCCGAGGTCTCGCTCCTGCTTCCGTCACATATCGAGATTGATGTCGGCGTTTCCCTCAACTCGTCGTGCCGCGCGGGTTGACGACCGTATACCCCCGCAAGGAACGCGCGTGCATTCTTGTTGCGTGTCCGCCCGAGTTGGCGTCATACGCCATCCACATGTCTCCCCCGAGGTGCTGCTCCAGGACGAACACGTGGCCGCGTCGTGCCGCCACCATTCCCGGCGCTGGCGATGTACGCGGAAAACGCAGCCAGTTGGCCGCGAGATTCAATTCCGGCACCAAACGACCGAACACGCGCAGGGCCGCGCCGCAACCGCAGAAGGACGAAGGGCAACCGGCCGGTCGACCGCCGACGATCCGATCGCCAGTGACATTCACCGCCGCAACGGCGCTGCCAGCGACGGACATTGAGAGTTGTCTTGAATTGGGCTCCTGTGATGAGTATCTGGAAACGCGCTCGCGCCGCGTTTGCGAATGCGAGAAGTCGCAGGGCATGATGACATTGCATTCGGGTGCGTGATCAATGCGGTAGGGTCGTGCTTCCGAAGCAATAGAGCTGACGGC
>NZ_JBFUES010000701.1:0-4184 GCF_056403875.1 Bradyrhizobium sp. P2_E8 | reverse complement strand
GAGGTGAACCTGCTGTCGGGCACCTCGCCAGATCCGATCGCCCATGTCACCTCGACCTATTCCATTCCAAATGTTTGAGCTTTTAGCAGGTAATATAGCACCATATTTTTAAGCTATTGATTTTGCATACGTAATTTCCGTCTTCGGGCATTGACCGTTGCGCGTCTCTTCTCTAGAAAACCGCGCAGTCCGGTGCGGTGTTCGCGCCGATATCTCCCGTCCACGGAAACTCCGATATGAAAACCTTTTCGGCAAAGCCGGCTGAGGTGACGAAGAAGTGGGTGCTGATCGACGCCAAGGGTCTGGTCGTCGGCCGTCTCGCCACCATCGTCGCCATGCGCCTGCGCGGCAAGCACCTCCCGACCTACACCCCGCACGTTGATTGCGGCGACAACGTCATCATCATCAACGCGCAGCATGCGGTCCTCACCGGTCGCAAGCGCGAGCAGAAGACCTACTACAAGCACACCGGCTATGTCGGCCACGTCAAGGAGCGCACCGCGCGCCAGATCCTCGAGGGCAAGCACCCCGAGCGCGTGCTCGAGAAGGCCGTCGAGCGCATGATCCCGCGTGGTCCGCTCGGTCGCGTGCAGATGGGCAATCTCCGTGTCTACGGCGGTGCCGATCATCCGCACGAGGCGCAGACGCCCGAGAAGCTCGACATCGCCAAGTTGAACCGCAAGAACACGAGGGCCGCATAACATGGCCGAATCCATTCAGTCGCTCGACCAGCTCTCGCAGCTCAAGACGGCGGCGGCGCCCGACGCGCCCAAGCACGAGAAGAAGGTCGACAAGTTCAACCGCGCCTATGCCACCGGCAAGCGCAAGGACGCGGTCGCCCGCGTCTGGATCAAGCCGGGTGCCGGCAAGGTCACGGTCAATTCGCGTGAGGTCGAGGTCTATTTCGCCCGTCCCGTGCTGCGCATGATGATCGAGCAGCCGTTCTCGGTGGCCCAGCGTTCCGGCCAGTACGACGTGATCTGCACCGTCGCCGGCGGCGGTCTGTCCGGCCAGGCCGGCGCCGTCCGCCACGGCATCTCCAAGGCGCTCACCTATTTCGAGCCGGAGCTGCGCACCGTGCTCAAGAAGGGCGGCTTCCTCACCCGCGACTCCCGCGTGGTCGAGCGCAAGAAGTACGGCAAGGCCAAGGCCCGCCGTTCCTTCCAGTTCTCGAAGCGTTAATCGCTTCGGTCACATTCGCCGCGAAAGCGGCTTCAATGAGATGCAAAAGGGCGCTGATTTCAGCGCCCTTTTTGTTGTTCGTTTGTATGCAAATTGACGACGTGTTTCCCGAAAACTTGCGGCCGCGTGAAAACCTGAATGGAACCTGCGGGAACCTAGCGTCGCATTCGGAAGGGCGCGCAAATCGGCTGGGCCGATCGCGTAACTGCTATGTTTTCAAGGGGGCCGACATGATGTCGCTCGATAGCATCACGCTCTATTTGGTTGCCACCATGGTTGCCGCACTGCTCGGCGCGATGATGGTGTTCTTCGGTAAGCAGGAGAATAGTCCTGCGTTGAAATGGTGGGGCACCGCCTATCTCCTCGGCGCGGCCTCGGTCGCATTGTGGACGGCGGCAGGCGACAGGCTGGGGCCGCATCTCTATCTGGCATTAAATGCCGTCGGCTTCGTCGCCTGCGGCATGGTGTGGAATGCGGCGCGCGTCTTCCACGGCCGCAAGCCGAACTGGCCCGGCCTCGTGCTCGGCGCGCTCGCCTGGGCCGCGGCCGCGACGCTGCTCGATCCCGCGGCGTCGATGCTGCGCATGATCATCGGCGCCGGCATCGTCTCGGTCTATGCCGCGCTGACCGCGAGCGAGCTCTGGGTCGAGCGGCGCAAGAGCCTGCAACGGCGCTGGCCGGCCTTCGTGGTGCCGGTGATGCACGGTTGCGTGCTGATGCTGCCGATCCTGCTCGGCAGCTTCCTGCGCCCGCACGATGCCGGCTTCTCCTCGAGCATCTGGGTCACCGTGTTCGCGGTCGAGCTCGTGCTCTACGCCGTCGGCACCGTGTTCGTGATCTTCATGCTGGTGTCGGAGCGCACCGTCACCGCGCACCGGACCGCCGCGTCGACCGATCCCTTGACGGGCATGCTCAACCGCCGCGGCTTCTCGGAAGCCTGCGGCCGCGTGATCGACCGCGAGGCCAAGGCCGGACGTCCCGTGACCGTGATGATCTTCGACATCGACCACTTCAAGTCGATCAACGACCGCTTCGGCCATCCCGCCGGCGACGAGATGCTGAAACTGTTCTCGACCGTGGTGGTCAGCAATCTGCGCATGACCGACCTTTCCGGCCGCATCGGCGGTGAGGAATTCGCGGCGCTGCTGCCGTGTTCGCTGGAGGAGGGCGTGCTGGTCGCCGAGCGCGTGCGCGAGGCGTTCGAGACCTCCGGCATCGTGGTCGATGAAGGCCCGGTCGACACCACCGTCAGCATCGGCGTGGCCGGCGGTCCGGCCGGCACCGAGCTCGAGGTGCTGCTGGCCTCGGCCGACACTGCGCTCTACCAGGCCAAGCGCGGCGGCCGTAACCGCGTCGAGGCGGCGGAGGAGCTGCCACTGTCGCTGGAGAACTGGCGCCGCCAGAGCGCCGCGCGGATCGGCGCGCCGCAGGCGCGTCCGGTCACGGCTTGAGGCAAAGGGCCCTGCGGTAACCCTCTGTTTACCATTCGATCCCTACCATTCCGGTTATGGAATCGATCCGTCGACAGACCCCGCAGACCGCCCTGATGTCCCTCGAAGCCCAAGCCGCCTCGGCGCGAGGCGGCTTCGCTTGTCTGTTCTCGACCGCAGAGGAATACGAGACGGCGCTGATCACCGAGCGCCGCGCCCAGGGACGCTACACGCAGAGCCGCAGCTATTGGCCGCTCGTGCTGTTCGTCGGTTGCGCGCTCATCGTGGCAGGCACCGTTCTGCTGTTCGCCTGACAGACCTGCAGTTTCCGGCCAGCCAGGGCGCCGTTTCGGCGCCTTTTTCTTTTGGGCGGGGTGCGGTAGACACGCCCATCAAGCAAGAAGGGTGGAAAACCGATGATCACCGAGATCGCGCAAATCGACGTCAAGCCGGGCAGCGAGAAGGATTTCGAGGCCGCCGTGGCCAAGGCCAAGGCCGCGTTCGGCCGCTCCAAGGGCTTTCACGGCTTCGAGCTGCACAAGTCGATCGAGAAGCCGCAGCGCTATCGTCTGATGGTGAAGTGGGCGACGCTGGAGAACCACACCGTCGATTTCCGCGGCTCCGAGAACTTCACCGAATGGCGCGGCCTCGTSGGCCAGTATTTTGCCGCGCCCCCCGAGGTCGAGCACACCGAGACCGTGCTGGCGACCTGAGGGGCCTCTATTTGAGGAGCATGATCTCCGCGCAAACGCGTTCAGCGTTTGTCGCGAGGGAAAACCGCGGCGCACTTTGCGCTGGCGCGGCCCTTCGGGTCCGGATCATGCTCTAAGCCGCCTCTGCCAGAGGYGGCGCCTCATAAGTCTTGAAATGGTCGATCATGACCTTGGCGATGGCGACCAGTGGCAGCGCCAGCGCCAGGCCCCAGATTCCAAAGACGACGCCGAGCAGGATCTGGAACGCGAACAGCGTGGCCGGCGGAATGTCCAGCGCCTGCCGCTGCAGGATTGGCGTCAGCACATAGCTCTCCATCGTGTGCACGCCCATGAACAGGAGGAAGGCCGACAGTGCCGGAATCCAGCCCGAGGCGAGGCTCGCGAGCACCACGACGACGCCGGCAATGATGGCGCCGACGGTCGGAATGAAGGCGAGGAGGCCCGCCTGAATCCCCAGGATGAACGAGCCCGGGATGCCGATGATGGCAAGCCCAATCCAGGTCACGACGCCAACCGCAATCATCACGACGATCTGCGCGATCAGCCAGCGTTCCAGCGTCTCGCTGATGCGGTCGATGATCAGGGTGACGCGGGTGCGATGCCTCGCCGGCGCGAGGAACAACAGGCCGTCGTGATAGGCGCTGGGCTGGGCGGCGAAGGACAGCCCCAGGAACAGCACGATGAAGATGTTTCCCACGCCGTGGATGGTGCCGAGCAGCAGCTTGAAGGTCTGGCTCACAATCGCTCCACCGCTGGAAGCCAGCGCGCCGGCGCCGGGCAAGGGACCGCGCGGGGCGCTGCGGGTGAGGGTGTCGAGTCCGGTGCCGGATTGGCCGAGGCGTCAGACGCAGCGTTGCCG
>NZ_JBFUES010000700.1:0-4189 GCF_056403875.1 Bradyrhizobium sp. P2_E8 | reverse complement strand
TCCAAGGGTCGGTCCGCGACGAAGGCGCCGGCTGCAAAGTCCTCGAAGAACAAAAGAAGCGCAATGCCTAACAAGACTGCCAAACCGGCCGCGAAAGCGACCGCTGTCAAGCCTGCTGCCAAGGCTCCCGCTGCCAAGTCCGCCGCGCCGAAGGCCCCTGTTGCTGCTGCCAAGGCTCCTGTCGCTGCCAAGCCGGCCGTGAAGCCGGCGGCTGCTGCGCCGAAGGTCGAGGAAAAGAAGGTCGTGACCCAGCGTCAGGGCTTCAAGGCCAACGAATTCGTCGTCTATCCCGCTCACGGCGTCGGCCAGATCCTGGCCATCGAGGAGCAGGAGATCGCCGGTGCGAAGCTCGAGCTGTTCGTCATCAACTTCATCAAGGACAAGATGACGCTGCGCGTGCCGACCGCCAAGGTCGCCAATGTCGGCATGCGCAAGCTGTCCGAGCCTGCGCTGGTGAAGAAGGCGCTGGAGACCCTCAAGGGCCGCGCCCGCGTCAAGCGCACCATGTGGTCGCGCCGCGCCCAGGAGTACGAAGCGAAGATCAATTCGGGCGACATCGTCGCGATCGCGGAAGTCGTGCGCGACCTCTATCGCTCCGAGTCGCAGCCTGAGCAGTCCTATAGCGAACGCCAGCTCTATGAAGCGGCGCTGGATCGTCTCTCCCGCGAGATCGCGGTGGTGCAGCACTCGACCGAGACCGAAGCGGTCAAGGAGATCGAGGCCCAGCTCGCCAAGAGCCCGCGCCGCAACGCCAAGGCGGAAGCCGCCGAGGGCGAGGCGGATGCTGAGGGCGATGCCGACGATACCGATGGCGACGACACCACCGTCGCCGACGAGGCGGCGTAAGCCTCTCGTTGCGTCGATCGCAACAGATCAAAAGCCCGGCCGTTTGGCCGGGCTTTTTGTTTGTGATGCAACGGCGGTCGAGCCTCGCCCTACGGCGCCGCGCGCGGCTGGGTCCAGATCGCGATCGGCCGCTCGAGCCCGCGGATCGCTTGGGGATCCAGGGCGATCAACGATGCAAATGTCTCGGCTGTGCTGCCGAGCTCTAGCATGGCGCGGCTGACGAGATCGTGGCTTGCCACCAGCGCGCAGTCGAGCGTGCGCGTCAGCGCTTCGAGACGGCTTGCTGCGTTGACGGTCGCGCCGATCACGGCAAATTCCAGACAGGTGTGCCCGATGTCGCCGAGCACCACCGGCCCGTAATGCAGGCCAAAGCTGACGTGCATCGGCGGCTCACCGGATGCCCTTCGCTGCGCGCTCCACCGGTCCGCCGCCGCAATCATGGCCTGGGCACAGCGCAGCGCATTGCTGGCGTCGCGCGTGCCGGCGAACGGCGTGCCGAATGTCGCCATCAATCCGTCACCCAGATATTTGTCCAACGTGCCGTCGTGGCGGAAAACCTCCTGCTCCATCAATCCGTGGAATTCGCGCAACGTCCGCACCACCTCCTCCGGGGTGCGCGCATCGGCAAATGCCGTGAAGCCGACGATATCCACGAACAGCACCGCGACGTCCTGCGTGCGCACCTGCTTCAATGGCTCGTCGTGCTTCGACAATTCCGTCACGACGTTGGGTGAAAAGTAGCGCGCAAGATTGCCGCGTTCCCGTTCCACCGCGGCATGCCGGATCAGCAGATCGTTGCTGCGGCGGACGGCGAGCGCCAGCGTCACGGCGACGATCATGAAGACGACGATTTCCTGGATGCGGATGCCGAATCCGATCGCAGCGGGCGAGATCAGCGCGAACAGCCTGTGATCGCTGCCCACCGCGTCCGCAATGCGGGCGGTCAGTGCGGGATCGCGATCAGGTTGCCACCACACCCATGCGATGCCGATCACCCAGAGCGCTGCGGTCCATGTTCCGACCGCAACCACGGTTCGCCAGGAATAGGCCAGCGTGGCGCCCGAGAGCAGCACGAAGAAGTAGATGAAGTTGCCGAAATGGTACTGCATCGCCACCGGCCAGTGCGTCGTGCCGAAGGGGTTCGGGACGACGATGACGAAGGTGAGCAGCGCCAGGTCGCAGAACAAAAGCGCCAATTCCGACCGCGACACGCCGACCCGCCCAACCCTGACCTGGGCCCAGCCGATCAGTGCGAACAGGCCCAGCAGCGCCACGTAGTAGAGCTGCTCCCATGCCGGGTTGATGGCCGGCAGCAGGCAAGCGATGATGGCAAGCGCGACATAGCGCGCCCGCACGGCCAGTTGCAGGCCCTCCTGCTTGGCGGATGCGAGTGCGGCCTGCGCGAACTGGACAGTTTCGGTCTCGCGCTGGCTGCGCGCGCGTGAAGGCTCGGCAGACGATTCGCTGCGCTCGACGAGCATTGTCACGGGGCGGTCTCCTCGCTTGGGCCGTTGCAGCACGACGACGGCTGTCAGCCGCCGCAACCGATCTTCAGTCTAGTGATGCATGGCCGCGAGGTCATCAGCTCGGGTGAGTGTTTTTCACCCGCGCAGCGAACCGCTCACTTCACCGGCCGCTTCTCGAGCTTCCTCGCCAGCGTGCGCCGATGCATACCCAACCTCCGCGCTGCTTCCGAGATGTTGAAATCCGTCTCGATCAGCGTCTGGTGGATGCGTTCCCATTCCAGCGTCTTGATCGATGTCGGCCGTGCATCGAGCGCGACTTCGGCGTTGCCTTCGGCCCTGTTGAAGGCGGCCTCGATGTCATCGGTGTTGGAGGGTTTTGCCAGATAGTGGCAGGCGCCCAGCTTGATCGCCTCGACGGCGGTGGAGATGCTGGCAAAGCCGGTCAGCACCACGATCAGCATCTCCTCATCGTGGGTGTGCAGCAGCTCGACGCAGGCGAGCCCCGAGGCGCCGCCGAGCTTGAGGTCAACAACGGCGTGGCCGAAGGATCGCTCCTCCAGCACTTTCCGCACCTCCTCGATCGAGCCGGCCAGCACGACCTCGTAGCCGCGGCGCTCGAACGAGCGTTTCAGCGTGCGCGCAAAGCTTTCGTCGTCCTCGACGACGATGAGCGAACGGTCAGGCGTCAAAGCTGCCCCCGATCGCGAGCGTTGCGAGCGGCAGGGTGAGGCGGACGGTGGCGCCGCGCTTCCTGTGGTTCTCGGCGGTCACGCTGCCCCCTAACTTGCGCACCACGTTGACCACCAGGAACAGGCCGAGCCCGCCGCCGGCGCGGCCCTTGCTGGAGTGATAGGGCTTGCCGAGCTGCGCCAGCATCTCCGGCGCAAAGCCGGGACCGCGGTCGCTGATCGACAGCACGAGATTGTCGCCCTCGCGCTCCGCCAGCAGTTCCACCCATTCGCGCGAGACCTCATAGGCGTTGTCGAGCACGTTGAAGATCACCTGTTTCAGCGCCACGTCGGAGACGATCGCGATGTCTTCGCCGAACGTGTTGACGAAGTAGAGCGTGCGCGCCGAACGGGCGTTGCGCCACTCATCGACCAGTGCGGTCACGAAGGCCGTCACCGTCGTCGGCGAGGACCCTTCGCCGCGCGCTTCGCCCGCCGACACCAGGATGCCCGTGACGATCGACTTGCAGCGTTGCAGCGAGGTCTCCATCTCCGCGAGATCCTCGGCGAGCTCCTGATCGGCGGCGAGATCCGGCATGCGGCGCCAGTCGCTGAGGATCACCGAGAGCGAGGCGAGCGGGGTGCCGAGCTCGTGCGCCGCGCCCGATGCCAGCAGGCCCATGCGGACGATATGGTCCTGCTCGGCCGCATGCTGGCGCAGCGCCGCCAGATGCGCGTCGCGCTCGCGCAGGTTCCTGTTGATGCGGGTGACGAACACGACCAGCAGCACGGCATTGAGCACGAAGCCCAGGAGCATGCCTGTTACCGTGAGGCTGTAGGTCTCGCTGATCGGGTTCGGTGGCAGGTCGAGCGGCCGGTACGCCAGCGTCAGCCAAACGAAGCTGGCGCAGGTCAGCGCCACCAGCGACCAGGTCGAGCGCGCATCGAGCAGCACGGCGCCCAGCGTCACCTGGAGCAGGAATAGCGAGGTGAACGGATTGGTGGCGCCGCCACTGAGATAGAGCTGCGCGGTCAGTGCCGCGACGTCGAGCATCAAGGCGACCAGCAGCTCGTTGTTGGAGATCGCGGCACGATGGCGCACCCAGACCAGGCTCGAGACGTTGAGCAGCACCAGCGCGCCGATCACCGCGCCCATCCGCTCCAGCGGCAGGGGAATGCCGAGCCAGAAATGCACGCCGCCGATGGTCA
>NZ_JBFUES010000699.1:0-4195 GCF_056403875.1 Bradyrhizobium sp. P2_E8 | reverse complement strand
GTCCAGCTGCCATATTGCGCGGCGAGCACGAGATAGACGAACAGCACGCAGATCGGGAACACCAGCAGGCCGGCATTGCCGCCGGTGATTTGCTGGTAGGAGAGGTCGGTCCATTCGAAGGTGAAGCCGCTCGGCAAGGTATCGTCCGCGAGCTTCTTGACGGTGTTGAGCGCCGTGGTCGAGCTCACGCCCGGCGCTGGCTCGCCCTGGAGCTCGGATGCTGCATAGAGATTGTAGCGAGCGACGCGGTCAGGGCCGGAAACATCCTTGAAGTCGACCACGCTGCCGAGCATCACCATGTCGCCGGAGGCGTTGCGGGTGCGCAGCCGCGAGAGGTCGCTCGGTTCTTTCCGGAACGGAAAGTCCGCCTGCGCGGTGACGTGATAGGTGCGGCCAAAGAGGTTGAAGTCGTTGACATAGGTCGATCCGAAATAGGTCTGGATCGTGTCGTTGATGTTGGCGATGGGCACGCCGAGCTTTTGCGCCTTGGTGCGGTCGATGTCGACGAACAGCTGCGGCGTGTTGGCTGAGAACGGCGAGAACACCGTCGGAGCGAGCAGCAAGGGCGATTTGCGCGCCGCGGCGACGAGCTCGTCGGTGGCCGCGGCGAGCAGCTCGGGCCCGCGACCCTGGCGGTCCTGGATGCGGATGGTGAAGCCGCCGCCGGTGCCGATGCCGGGTACGGCCGGCGGCGGAATCACGATGATGAAGGCGCCCTGGATCGCGGCCAGGCGCTTGCGCAGCTCGACCGTGATGGCGTTCGCCGAGAGCCCCTTCTTCAGGCGCACCTCGGGCTCGTCGAACACCGGAAACAATGCCGCCGCATTGCCGGCCTGCGTGCGCGTCGCACCCGAGAAGCCGGCAAAGGCCGCGACGCGGACGATGCCCGGCGTGTCCAGCGAGATGCGTTCGATCTCGCGCACGACCTCCGTGGTGCGCGCCAGCGAGGCCGCGCCGGGCAATTGCACGGAGATGATGACGTAGCCGCGATCCTGCGCCGGGATGAAGCCCTGCGGCGTGGTCACGATCAGCCAGCCGGCACTGCCGATCAGCACGACGTAGATCAGAATCATCACCACCGAGTGCCGGATCACGAAATTGGCAAGGCCGGCATAGCCATGCGCCAGACGGTCGAACGTGCGGTTGAAGACGCCGGTGAAGGCATTCCAGCCGCGCGCGACGACGTTCCAGCTCGCCGGCGGCCGCTTCTCTTCATGCGGGGTGAGAATCTGCGAGGCCAGCGCTGGCGACAGCGTCAGCGAGCAGAAGCAGGAGATCGCGGTCGCGACCGCAATGGTGACAGCAAATTGCTGGAAGAACTGCCCGGAAATGCCTCCGATGAATGCAGTCGGAACGAACACCGCGCACAGCACCAGCGCGATCGAGACCAGCGCGCCGCCGACCTCTTCCATGGTCTTGAGCGCGGCATCGCGCCGGCTCAGGCCGTGCTCGAGATGGCGCTCCACATTTTCCACCACAACGATGGCGTCGTCGACCACGATGCCGACCGCGAGCACGAGGCCGAACAGCGTGAGATTGTTGATGGAGAAGCCCAGCGCCGCCATCACCGCGAAGGTGCCGACCAGCGACACCGGGATCGCGATGATCGGAATGATCGCGGGTCGCCATCCCTGCAGGAACACCAGCACTACGACGACCACGAGCAGCATCGCCTCGTAGATGGTCTTGATCAGTTCGTGGACGGACTGCGCGATGAATTCGGTCGGGTTGTAGCCGATATTGTAATCGAGGCCTTTCGGAAAACTCTCCTTGAGCCTCGTCATGGTGTCGGAGATGTGTTTGGCCGTCGCGAGCGCGTTCGATCCCGGCCGCTGCGTCACCAGCATCGCGACCGCCGACTTGCGCAACAGGAAGCTGTTGGTGGAGTACGCCAGCGCCCCGAGCTCGATGCGGGCGACGTCGCGCAGCCGCACCGTGCGGCCATCGGAGCCCGCCTTGATCAGGATGTCCTCGAACTGCTTCTGGTCCTTCAGGCGCCCCGTGAACGTCAGGTTCGGCTGGAAGGCGCGGTCGGCGATCGGCGGCTCGGCAATCTGCCCGCCCGCGATCTGCACGTTCTGGGCGCGGATCGCCGCCAGCACCTCGGTCGAGGTCAGGCCGAGATTGGCGATGCGGTCAGGATCGAGCCACAGCCGCATCGAATAGTCGCGGGCGCCGAAGATCTGGATGTCGCCGACGCCGTCGATGCGCAGCAGCTGGTCACGGACCTGGAGCAGCGCGTAGTTGGAGATGTAGAGCTGGTCGAAGCTGTCGTCGGGCGACAGCATGAACACGACCATCAGGATGTCGGGTGAGTTCTTGCGGGTGACGACGCCGTTGCGCTGCACCTCGTCCGGCAGTTGCGGCTGCGCTATCGCGACGCGGTTCTGCACCAGCACCTGCGCCTTGTCGAGGTCGGTGCCGAGCTTGAAGGTGACGGTGATCGTCAGCTGTCCGTTCGAGGTCGCCTGGCTGTAGAGATACAGCATGTCCTCGACGCCGTTGATCTGCTGCTCGATCGGAGCGGCGACCGTGTCGGACACGGTTTGCGCGGAGGCGCCGGGATATTGCGTGGTGACGACGACGGTCGGCGGCACCACTTGCGGATATTCGGAGACCGGCAAGGTGGTGTAGGCCAGCGCGCCGACGATCAGCAGCACGATCGACAGCACCATCGCCAGGATGGGCTGGTTGATGGAGAGGCGGCCAAGGTTCATGACTTGTCACCGGGCTTGCCGCCGGCCGGCGCTGGCGCGGGAGACGGCGCTACCTTGGCGCCGACGCGGGCGCGCTGGATGCCGTTGACGATGATGCGGTCGTCGGCCTTCAGCCCTTCGCGGATCACCCGCAGGCCGTCGTCGATCGGCCCAAGCACCACGGGGCGCGCTTCGACGGTGTCATCAGGCTTGACCACGAACACGATCTTGCGGGACTGGTCGGTCGCAACGGCGACATCCGGGATCAGCAGCGCCTCATAGGGCGCGCTGCCGATCAGACGGACGCGGCCGAACTGGCCGGGCAGGATCGACAGATCGGTGTTCTTGATCACCGCGCGGCTGCGCAGGGTCCCGGTGGAGACATCGAGGCGGTTGTCGAGGAAGTTGATGGTGCCCTCATGCGAGGGCTTGGTTTCGCCGGCCAGCGTCACCTGCACCGGGTTCGCCGTATCGCGCGAGCTCGRGCGCTTACCTTCGAACCAGAGCTTGCTGTATTTGATGAAGGTCGCCTCATCCATGTCGAAATAGACGTAGATCGGATCGAGCGCGACGATCGAGGTGAGTAGCGTCGAGGTGCCGGTATCGCTGCCCTGCACGAGATTGCCGGGGCTGACGAGATGGCGGCTGACGCGGCCCGTGAGGGGCGCGGTCACATGGGTGAATTCGATGTTGAGCTTGGCAGCCTTCAGCGCGCCCGCGGCCTGCACTTCCGCCGCGTGCGCGGCCTGCAGGGCCTGCCGGCGCTGGTCGACGACCTGCTCGGAGACGGCGCTGGTCTGCACCAGGTTGAGGCCGCGGTCGAGCTCGCGCTTGGCAAGCTCCACCTTGGCACGCGCATCGGAGAGCTGGCCGTCAGCCTGCTCAGCCACCGCCTCGAACGGACGCGGGTCGATGACATAGAGCAGATCGCCCTGGTGCACGATGGCGCCGTCCTGGAATTCGACGGAGTTGACGAAGCCGCCGACGCGGGGGCGCACCTGCACCTCCTCCACCGCCTCGAAGCGGCCGGTGAATTCGTCCCAATCGGTGACGGTGCGCTTGACCGGCTGGGCGACCGTCACCGGCGGAGGCGGCGGGGCAGAGGCTTGCGAGGCCGGCTGTCCGCAACCGGTGAGCGCAAATGCTGCGGCGAGAAGGCCGGCGATGGCGTAAGGCCGCGGCCGAACGAAATCGTGCGTTTTGACAAATTGCTCGCTTCCATCCGGTCCGCTCATCCCAGGTCCTCGCATAAAAGCCGCAGAAAACGCAGGGTACGCGCCTACCCGCGGGGGACACAAGATGGGCTGCCATAGTGAAATCTTCAAGACGATGGCTCGCGCAATGCTCGGCGAGGGGACCTAGCCGGATGATGGGTTGACAGGGAGAGAGACGGCAGCGGGCGCGAGGGTCGGATTGAGCTCGCTTAAGTCTGGTGATGAAAGAGAACGTTCCCACCCTCCCCTGCAAGCGCATTTAGGCCCGTTGCTCTGCGGCCCATC
>NZ_JBFUES010000698.1:0-4203 GCF_056403875.1 Bradyrhizobium sp. P2_E8 | reverse complement strand
CAGCGCGAGGGCCCGCTTGCCGGGGACGTCCTCGAATTCGAGCCTGATGTTGAGCTTGGCGTAGACGGCCCGCAGCATCTCGCCGCCGACATATTGATCGGGGATGTCGGCGATGCGCGCCAGCCGGATCAGCTCCTGCGCCTGGGTTGGGCCGGCTGCGAGCAACGACAGGCAGGCGATGGCTATCCGCCACATCACGCGTCTCCTTGGTCGTGCATTGCTACCACTGGATTCGGAGGCTCGCGCGATCTACCGGGAGTGGCGCGCCTGCGCGCCGTCTGCAACGACCATCGTTCGCCCGCCATGCAGGCAACTCCGGACTTTAACCGATGTCATTCTAGCACCCGAGGTGATAGTTTGCGCGAGAATCCTGTTGCTGGGCGCAATATATGACCCCGCCGACCTCAAGCCGCCCATGGGCCGACAGGATCACCACGCAGGTCGCGTGAAGGGAAAGTCTCAACGAACGAATTGCTCGCGGCCGCGACCGGCCGGCCGGAGCAGGATGCCGCCATTCCGGGGACGTGGTGCATGGGCAACGCAGGCGACGAGGACTCCAAGCTCAGCCGCGCCGTCGCCCCGGCGGCCGCGAAGCAGGATTTGAGCGGGATCGGCGCTGCGCTTGCGCCGGCGATCGGAGCGTTGCTGTCGCGGATCTTCAATTGGTCGCGCAGCGGCGTCGGGCCGCGCCTCCTGGCCGCCGTGCTGCTGTTCTCCTCGATCGTGACGCTGATGCTGACCGCGCTTCAGCTCTATCTCGACTACGACCGCGAAGTCGGCGTCATCGCAACGCGGCTCGACGAGATCGGCCGCAGCACCACCGGCAGCCTCGGTGAGAGCCTGTGGAATCTCGACCAGAACCAGATCAAGCTCCAGCTCGACGGCATCCTGCGGCTGCCCGACATCCGCGCCGCCGAGGTGCGCGAGATCGCCGATCGTCCCAATCCGATCCGTGTCGCGGTCGGCGAGCCGAACACCCGTTCGATCGTGACGCGCGACTACCCGCTGAACTACTCCGCGCAGGGGGCCGCGCGCACGATCGGCGTGCTCCATGTCGAGGCGACGCTGAGCGAGGTCTATCGGCAATTGCTGAACCGGGCCCTGGTCATCCTGGCAAGCCAGGCGGCGAAGACGTTCGTCGTCTCGCTGTTCATCATCTACATGTTCCATCTCCTGGTGACGCGGCACCTGGTCGCCATCGCCGACTTCGTCAGCAAGTACAGCCTGGCGCGGCCGCCGCCGCCTTTGCACCTGGAGCGCCGGCCGCCCTACGATGCGGACGAACTGGACAAGGTGATCGACGCCTTCAACGCCATGTGCGCCAATCTCGAGCGGGCCTATGGCGAGTTGCGCGAGGCCAATGCGAATCTCGAGCGCGACCTGAAGATCCGCCAGCGCACCGAAGACGACGCGCGCGCGAGCGAGCAGCGCTTCCGCGACTATGCCGAGACCGCGTCCGACTGGTTCTGGGAGACCGGGCCGGATCATCGGTTCACCTACATATCCGAGCGGGCCGGGGCCTTCGGCATGGACCACAAGGCGCTGATCGGCAAGCGCCGCACYGATGCCGCGTTCGACCACGACGCCGAGCCGGAGAAATGGCGCGCGCACTTGGCGGTGCTGGACCGCCACGAGCCGTTCCGGAAGTTCGAGTATCGCGGCCGCGATATGACCGGACGCGTGCGCCATTTCAGCGTCAACGGCCAGCCGGTCTTCGCGGCCGACGGACGCTTCATGGGTTATCGCGGCTCCGCCACCGATCTCACCGAGCAGCACGAGACCGAGGAGCGGCTCCGCCAGTCCCAGAAGATGGACGCGATCGGCCAGCTCACCGGCGGYGTCGCGCACGACTTCAACAACGTGCTCACCGTCATCACCGGCACCATCGAGATCATCCAGGAAGGGCTTGCGGACCGGCCCCAGTTCGCCGCGATCGCGCAGCTGATCGACGATGCGGCCGCGCGCGGCGCCGAGATCACCTCGCAGCTGCTGACCTTCGCGCGCCGTCAGCCGTTGGAGCCGCGCGAGATCGACGTCAACGCCCTCGTGATCGAGACGGCGAAGCTGCTGAAGCCGATCCTGGGCGAGCACATCGAGATCGTGACCCGGCTCGCGGACGACGCCTGGTCCGCGATGGCGGATCCGTCGCAGCTCTCCTCAGCGATCGTCAATCTCGCCGTCAATGCGCGTGATGCGATGCCGGACGGCGGCAGGCTCACGCTCGAGACCGCGAACCGGGAGCTTGACGGCGTGCGTAGCACCGGCGACGGCGACGTCATGCGCGGCGCCTTCGTGATGATTGCGGTGGCCGATACCGGTCACGGCATTCCGGCCGACATCCGCGAGCGCGTGTTCGAGCCGTTCTTCACCACCAAGGGGGTCGGCCGCGGCACCGGGCTCGGGCTGAGCATGGTCTACGGCTTTGCCCGCCAGACCGGCGGCACCGTCGCGATCGAGAGCGAGGAGGGACAAGGCACGGTGATGCGGCTGTTCCTGCCGCGATCGGAGGGCGAGGCGGCAACCAGGACGGCACCGGCTCAGGCGCCCGCGGCGGCGCGCGGGCACGAGACGATCCTCGTGGTCGAGGACGATCCGCTGGTGCAGGGCTATGTCATCGCCCAGCTCGGCGGCCTCGGTTATCGCACGCTCGTGGCCGGCGACGGCGCAGCCGCCCTCGCGCTGGTCGACCAGGGCGCCAATTTCGATCTGCTGTTCACGGATATCATCATGCCCGGCGGCATGAACGGGCGGGAGCTGGCCGAAGCCGTCCGGCTCCGCCGGCCGGGGATGAGGGTGCTCTACACCTCCGGCTATACCGACAACACCATCGTCCACGAAGGGCATCTCGATCCCGGCGTGGCGCTGCTTCAGAAGCCATACCGGAAGTCGGAGCTGTCGCAGAAGATTCGCGAGGTGCTTGCGGGCGAGTCGGCCGCGTGAGCGGCATTCGCCCACGAAAAAGGCGCGGCGGGGAGACCCCCGTCGCGCCCGATTTCTTGCTCGCTGGTCCAGGGCTGAGAGCGCCCCGATGCCAAGCCTTGTTCAGAGCTTAGCGGGCGATCCCAGCGAGGTGACAGCGCTTGAGATAAGACACTGGATCACCTCCTTTCGTTGGTTTCGGGAGACTCAATATAGGGCGAAATCCCCTCGCCGTTAAGGGGCGGGGGTCGGAGGCCGGGAACAAGTCCTCTCGCGAGGCGGGAAAGACCGATCCGGGGCAGTTGAGACCGCCGCTCGGCCGTGTTAGGTGATCGCGAGATGCGGGTGTAGCTCAATGGTAGAGCAGCAGCCTTCCAAGCTGAATACGAGGGTTCGATTCCCTTCACCCGCTCCATTTCCCCGTTGCGAAAATTACCTACGGTTCAATGAGTTGCATTGAGTGCGGACTCCGTCAAGAGTCCGAAAAAGGTTTGCGCCCTTTTTTCTAGGGCGCTCTTCGGGCGCACCGATTTTCCTAAGTCGTTGTAACTTCAGTAGCGCAGTAGATTCGCAGCAAGAAATCAGCAAACAGCTGGGCAGCGTGATGGGGCCGATTGCACTCTTCGACAAGTCATTCGTCGAAATGCTCAACATCGATGAGGCCGCGATCTTCGACTGCCTCTACAGCTCAATCATATGTCCGATATTTTATACGGAGGTTTTGGCTGATCTTTCCAAGGAGCCGCCTGGTCAGCGTTCAGCAGAACGAATAGTCGGCGACGTCGCGAAGAAGACGCCAATAATGCACGCTACTCCGAACATGCTTCACACTGCGATATGTATGGCAGAGCTGGCAGGCAACGCCGTTGAGATGCGCAATGTCCCAGTAAGATCGGGTGGGAAGCCAGTCCGCAGGCCGGACGGAACGGTGGGCGTCATCTATGATCAAGCGCCCGAGGCAAAGGCGTTTGATCGTTGGCAACGTGGTCAGTTCAGAGAAATTGAACGCGATTTTGCATTTGGCTGGCGCAAACAGCTTCTTGAAGCCGACGACGGACTGACGGCGAAATTAACACGCCAAATTCTTGCGATCACGCAAGAACCAAAAAATCTCGCCGAGGCCTTGGCTATAGCCAGACAGGTGCTTCAGGGTGATGGCCAGCGTTTCTGGCTTCTAAGAACGGCATACCTTCTGCTTGGACTCAATCCACGGAATTTCCAGCGCGTTCAGGCGCGATGGGTTGCGGCTGGACGACCACCCCTACACGATTTCGCACCTTATAC
>NZ_JBFUES010000697.1:0-4203 GCF_056403875.1 Bradyrhizobium sp. P2_E8 | reverse complement strand
ATATCGCCCTGCTCGATGGTTCGTGCGCGGAGCAGCCGCATGATGTCGGCGATCTCCGAGGCCGAAAGATGCGAGAACAGCGGCACCCGTGCCAGCATGCCCCAGGTGACGACGAAATCGCGCCGCTTCACCTCTTCGGCAAAGGCGGTCGAGATGATCGCGACCGGCAGCGCGATCATGGCAAAGCCTGAGATGATCGCGAACACCGAGATGAACTTGCCGAGCGGCGTCACCGGCACGACGTCGCCATAGCCGACGGTGCCGAGCGTCACGATTGCCCACCACATCGCGTCCGGAATGGTGCCGAGCTTGCTGGGCTGCACATCACGCTCGATGGCGTAGAGCAGCGACGCGAAGGTCAGCACCACGCCGAACAGGATGACGATGCAGCCGATCAGCGCCCGCCGCTCGGCATGCACGGCGGCAAGCAGCGAGCGCATCGCCGGCGAGTACCGGATCAGCTTGAAGAACGGCAGCACGCCGAGCCCGGCCAGTGTCGCGTGCCGCCCGGTGGCCAGCACGATCGCGGCGGGCAGGAATGCCATGAGATCGATGATGCCGAGCGCGGAGAAGGCATAGCCAAGCCGATCCGCAAGCGCCGAGCCCTTGCGCGGCGTGTGGCCCGCCACCGTCCATAGCCGCGCGGCATATTCCAGCGCGAACACGATCACGGCGAGGATGGTGATCGCCGAGAACAACGCGCCGAACTGCGCGYCCAGATCCGGCACCGAGGCGAGGATCATCGCGATCACGTCGAGCACGATGACGCCGATGATCAGCTGGATGAAGCGCGACCCGGCTGAATAGGCCAGCGGATCGTGCTCCAGCAATTCGTACAGGCGATCCCTCAAATCGGGATCGCGAAGCCCACGTCCTCGCGGAACGGGGGGCATAGGATTTTAAGCGCCCGCCATCGCTTTTTCGATCGCAGCGAGCGCTTCGGGCGCCTTGGCGCCATCGGGGCCGCCAGCCTGCGCCATGTCGGGCCGGCCGCCGCCGCCCTTGCCGCCGAGCGCCTCGGAGGCGACGCGCACCAGGTTCACGGCATTGAAGCGCGCGGTGAGGTCCGCGGTGACGCCGACCACGATTCCGGCCTTGCCGTCCTCGGTGACGCCGACGATGGCGACCACGCCGGAGCCGATCTGCTTCTTGCCGTCGTCCGCAAGGCTCTTGAGATCCTTCATCTCGATGCCCTCGACCGCACGCGCCATCAGCTTGACATCGCCGACCTCACGCACGCCTGCGGCTGCGCCGTTCCCGACGGATGTACCGCCGCCCATCGCGAGCTTCTTGCGGGCGTCGGAGAGCTCGCGCTCGAGCTTCTTGCGCTCCTCCATCAGCGCTGTGATGCGCGCCGGGACGTCGTCGATCGAGGTGCGCAGCTCGTTCGCCGCGGTCTTCGCCAGCGCCATGGTGTCGTTGGCGTGCTTGCGCGCATAATTGCCGGTCAGCGCCTCGATGCGGCGCACGCCCGAGGCGACCGCGCTCTCGCCGGTCAGCGTGATCAGGCCGATATCGCCGGTGCGCCGCACATGGGTGCCGCCGCAAAGCTCGACCGACCAGCCGAGCGCGTTGGTGCCGCGCTCGCGCGCGGTCCTGCCCATCGAGACGACGCGGACCTCGTCGCCGTATTTCTCGCCGAACAGGGCGCGCGCGCCGGCCTCGCGGGCCTCGTCCACGCCCATGACGCGGGTCGTGACCTCGTCGTTCTCCAGCACCACGTCGTTGGCGATGTCCTCGACGCGGGCCAGCTCCTCCGCCGTGATCGGCTTCGGATGCACGAAGTCGAAACGCAGACGATCCGGCGCGACCATCGAGCCGCGCTGGGCGATGTGATCGCCAAGCACCTGGCGCAGCGCCTCGTGGATGAGGTGCGTCGCCGAATGGTGCGCGCGGATCGAGGAGCGCCTGCCGTGATCGACCTCGAGCTGAAGCGCGGTGCCGAGCTTCAGCTCGCCGCTCTCCACGGTGCCGACGTGAACGAAGAGATCGCCGAGCTTCTTCTGCGTGTCGGTGACGCGGAACTTGATGCCGCCCTCCCCGAGCAGCACGCCGGTGTCGCCGACCTGGCCGCCGGACTCCGCGTAGAACGGCGTCTGGTTCAGCACCAGCGCGCCGGTCTCGCCGGCCTTGAGGCTGGCGGCTTCCTGGCCGTCCTTCACCAGCGCGGACACCACGCCTTCGGCGCTCTCGGTCTCATAGCCAAGGAATTCGGTGGCCCCGAGCTTTTCACGCAGCGGAAACCAGATCGCTTCGGAAGCCGCCTCGCCCGAGCCCTTCCAGGACTCGCGCGCCTTGGCCTTCTGGCGCTCCATCGCATCGGTGAAGGCGGACTGGTCCACGCCGATGCCGCGCGACTTCAGCGCGTCCTGCGTCAGGTCCAGCGGGAAGCCGTAGGTGTCGTAGAGCGTGAAGGCGACGTCGCCGTCGAACATGTCGCCCTTCTTCAACGAAGCGCTCTTCTCGTCGAGGATGGCAAGGCCCCGCACCAGCGTCTTGCGGAAGCGGGTCTCTTCCAGCCGCAGCGTTTCCTCGATCAGATTTTCCGCGCGCATCAGTTCGGGATAGGCCTGGCCCATCTCGCGCACCAGCGCCCAGACCAGGCGATGCATCAGCGGCTCTTTCGCGCCGAGAAGCTGCGCATGGCGCATCGCGCGGCGCATGATCCGGCGCAGCACATAGCCGCGGCCTTCATTGGAGGGCAGCACGCCGTCGGAGACGAGGAAGGCCGAGGAGCGCAAATGGTCGGCGATGACGCGGAACGAGGCCACGGTCTGCTCGTTCGGCCCGCTGCCGAGCGCGGAGGCGGTCGCGTCGATCAGGTGACGGAACAGGTCGGTCTCGAACACGCTGTCCACGCCCTGCATGATGCAGGCCATGCGCTCAAGGCCCATGCCGGTGTCGATCGAGGGACGCGGCAGATCCACGCGCTCCTCCTTCGTCACCTGCTCGTACTGCATGAACACCAGATTCCAGAATTCGAGGAAGCGGTCGCCGTCCTCCTCAGGAGAACCGGGAGGGCCACCCCAGATATGGTCACCGCGATCGATAAAAATCTCCGAGCACGGGCCGCACGGGCCGGTGTCGCCCATCGCCCAGAAATTGTCCGAGGTCGGGATGCGGATGATGCGGTCGTCGGAGAAGCCGGCGATCTTCTTCCAGAGCCCATGCGCCTCGTCGTCGGTGTGGTAGACCGTGACGAGCAGCTTGTCCTTCTTCAGCCCAAAGTCCTTGGTGATGAGCGTCCAGGCCAGCTCGATCGCGCGCTCCTTGAAATAGTCGCCGAACGAGAAATTGCCGAGCATCTCGAAGAAGGTGAGATGGCGCGCGGTGTAGCCGACATTGTCGAGGTCGTTGTGCTTGCCGCCGGCGCGCACGCATTTCTGCGAGGTGGTGGCGCGCTGATAGGGCCGCTTCTCGACGCCGGTGAAGACGTTCTTGAACTGCACCATGCCGGCATTGGTGAACATCAACGTCGGATCGTTGCGCGGCACCAATGGCGAGGACGGCACGATCTCGTGGCCGTTCTCGGCAAAGAAGTTCAGAAAGGTCGACCTGATCTCGTTGACGCCGCTCATGTTCATCCAATCGGGTGTGTTCGGACCCGCGACCGCCGTCCAAACCGGAAATTAAGGCTGATATCTGCGGGCCAAAGCGCTTTTAGACAAGGCCAGCTTCGCTGTCCAGAAACTGTGCAGAGAGATCAGAGGGTTGCCGCAGGCGCTCAATCCCGTTGCAATCCCGTTGAAAGGCGCAATCCCCGCGTTGACAGGCTTGGCTGCCCTGTGGTCTCTACCCATCTGTATCGTACGGCCACGTCGGGAGAGACCGGCTTTGGTGCCGGCGCCGAAGGAGCAACCGCCCCGGAAACTCTCAGGCAAAAGGACCGCGTGGCTTTGACAGCATCTGGAAAGAGGCGCCGACGGGCTTGAGGCCCGGACTGCGTCCGCCGACGGGATAATACTCTCAGGCACAGCGACAGATGGGGCTTCGACTGGTTGGCTCGGGGAATCGTCCCCGGGGAACCGCCGAGGGCCCCTGTGATGCTTGCACCCGACCAAGACTCCCTGAAACGTACGCCCCTCCACGACCTTCATGTATCCCTCGGCGGCAAGATGGTGCCGTTCGCGGGCTATGACATGCCCGTGCAGTACCCTGCGGGCGTGCTGAAGGAACATCTCCATACCCGCACCTCCGCCGGCC
>NZ_JBFUES010000696.1:0-4212 GCF_056403875.1 Bradyrhizobium sp. P2_E8 | reverse complement strand
CCCTCGACCCAATCCCGAAGAGCTGTTGTGTCTCTTACATCCACAGACCTGCCCCAAGCCGCTACGCCTTTGGACGCAAGTGACTTGACCGTATCCTGAACACCTTCTGGGTTACGTGCACAAATCGCAACGTTTGTTCCTTCCGCTGCGAGGCGTTCGGCGATAGCGCGCCCGATTCCCCGACTTGCGCCAGTTACAAGTGCTCTCTTCCCGGCAAGTTGCAGGTCCATTTTCCTCGGCTCCGTTTCGCCCCGGCACAGACAAGAGCAAGCTCATCGGAAGCTAACGCTGTTGGACGGGTGGGTACAACGGTTGTCTGATCTTTCCCAAAGTCCGCTGCTGCCCCTTAGCCGACTAGCTAGGGCGAACTGGCCATGTCCGGTCTTGAAGACTGACCCGACACGGCCCTACCTCCGCGCGGGCTGATCGGGTTTATAATACTCGCCCTAGGTGGCTGCTTCGCTGTCACAGAAGCGCAATCAAACCGCCTTAGATTTTCATTTCCGGCAGATTGCTGGCCGGATCGACCGAGACCGCTTGCGCTCTATATTGCCGGTGCTGCCTTTGAGACATTGTTTAGTATTCGGATATTGGTCACATGGCGTACGACACACCTACAGTGCAAATGCTACGCACCATTCTTGATGAAGTGCTCGCTACCCCGGCCTTCACCCGACAGCAGCATCGTTCTGCGGTGGAAGTTGCGGAGCGCATTCTGTGGCTTGCTTCGCAAGGGGAACGGGAGCCAGAGGCGATCAAAGAGCATGTGCTAAACGAGTATTTGGCATACGCTGCCGCATAATCGTCTAGTTGGTGGGCTGCGGTTCAGGTCAACTTTTGAGTGAGAGGTTCGGGGCCGTTAGCCGCCCAGCCTGATGTCCGCTGGCCCGGCGGCGAGCCCGGCGCGCTGATTTCATGCGACGATGGGTACTGGCCGAAGCGTTGCGATTAGATATCGAACTCTGAGTACACGTTCTAGAGCATGGGGATGCCGGAGGAACTTTGGCTAACGGTTTCGTAGTCTGGTTCAATAAGTTTAAGGGTTACGGCTTCATAAGGCCCGACGGCGGAGGCAAGGATGTATTCGTTCATATGTCCGCCGTCGAGGAAGTCGGCATTTCGACGTTGATTGAAGGGCAAAGAGTCAGCTACGAGCTCGCTTCCGTTGCTGGCAAGGTAACAGCCAGTCAGTTGCGAGTCGGTATCCAGGAATCTTGTCAGCTGATCAGCCGATAGATCGTCGCGGATTTCTTCCGCGCTCGCTGCCGACGTCGAGAACGGCTTCGTGCAAGCGTGATCTATTCGGGTGTCTACTTCGGCGGCTGCAAGCCGGGCGATCTCAGCCATCCGTCGATGTGGGCGGCGGCGTCGCGGGCCTTCTTCAAAATCTCTTCACGCGCCGCTGCCCCTGCCGGGAACTGATCTGCCTTTTCCCTCGCTAACCTCGCTTCTTCGATGAGCCGTTCGCCTCGCGCTCTATCCTGTTTGAACCGGTGGCGTTTCATGAACGTCCTCCCGATGTGAAGATCTGCTGGTTAAAACGCTCAGGGAAGCGCGCGCGTTCCGAGGGGAAGGAACCTTACACCGTATCGTTTGGTGGAACAGCTGCGAAGGATCAAGGTATTTGATCCTAGAAGAACAGAACGGCACCGGGAACCAAGACCAAAATCCAAAGTTGACCATCTGGAATCACGCCTCGACAACGTGATGCCCGACACAAGAAGGCCTCAGCTTGGCGCCAGCCCGGAGCTGAGGTCTTTTTGTCGCTATGTGCATTTTTGTACTCAACCAAGGAACGGAATGACGCGGATTGAATCATCCCCGCGGGGTAAATATCGGATGAGATCGGTGCCGCGATCCAATTATTTCGCCCGCGAGGCCGCAGCGACGCTGCTGCGCATGGCTAAAACAACAAAGGACCCGACGGTTGCGGCCGGCTTGGTTCAGCGGGCGGCCGACCTAAAGGACCGCACTGAGGAACTTCCCCCTATTGATGTAAAGGCGATGGCGGAAGAACCACCCAAGCCGATCACGAAGAACTAAGGCCGCCCCAGTTGGCGGCCTCTCTCTTTGCATCGTTTCCCAATCCGCTTCTTTTGGCGCTTCACAAAGCCCTCCTGTGAAGCATGCTCTCGTCCACGTCACCGCTGGCGATGAGCTTGAGGTAGTTCCGAGGATTGGTAGCGGCGCGAAATTCCCTATGGTGGAACAAAAAAAGCCCCAGCTCGCGGGGTAGGGGGGGGCGTTGGAGCTGGGGCCCCTCAGGATGCCCTTGGGGAAGGGCATCGGGAAAACTTGGCAACCGCCTTGTCGTTCCTCACAAACAAGGGCCGCCGACTCGCCATCAGCGGCCCCCGTCCGGGTTTCAATAATTCCGAGATCAAATGCCTAGCCAGCCCCGGATTGCCGATTTTTCCCGATCCTCAAGGTTCTCGCAAGCACATATGTGAATCGTCTAATTGATTTTTCGCTGCCACAGACACAGCCGACTGCTTTGGCCCACTGTGGTTTCGCAGTGAAGGATCTCGCCTCATGAGAAATGAAGCGGCTTGGATCGTTGTCCCGGCTATCGCCCTGGTGCTGCTTCTAGCCGCAATCCTGCTGCTGCTCGGCGGATAATCCGACCGCCGTCATAAATCCGTAATCTTGCGGCAGTGAACCTTCCCGTGACTCAAATCCTTCTGTATCTGCACCGCCAGACGGGAGTAAGCGATGACGGAACCCACACAATTAGTAGTGACGCCGCGTGATCGCCTGCTGGAGGCGGCCAAGGAGGAGATGGCCAATTTCGAGCGGCGAGAGATTGAGTTTCGGAAGAAGGACCGAGAGGAGCGCGCTGCGGCGCTGAACCTCCCCTTGGATAAGATCAACGTCCACTGATCCGCGCCGACAGATTCACATGACTGTCGTGGCACGTTCCTAGCATTGTCATGCGACGGGGGTCCGGCGCGCAGCTCCCCGTCCATCATTGGCCTAGACCACCAGACCGGGCGGGGAGCTTGCCCCGAACCATCTAGCGGCGTGGCGGTTATCTCCGCATGCATCGCATTTGGTATTTTGCCGCCTTCCTCGCCGTCACTGGAGTCGTCTTCGGTGTGCTTGTCGCGGCTACAAAGATCATCGGCTGAAGGCGCCAAAGGCCGCCTCAGTTGGCGACTTCTTCATTGATCCCGCTTCAGCTTGCGTCGTCCCCAATGCGGTTCCTTGCCTTTGGGATTGAGCTCCGGGACGTAATGTCTGTTCAGCGCCCGCATGACCCCGATACGGGCGAGCATGGTCGGGCCGTTGCGCTCGGCGACCAGGAGCAGCGCCTCGGTGGCGTCCTGCCATTCCCGCCGGCGCTGCGCCGCCGCCGGCAGCGCGGCGATGTAGGCGCCGGCGTCGAGCAGCGTCACCAGTTCGCGGCCGCCCTCGAGCACGATCGGCGTCTCGAACGCGGCGGACCAGGCCATCAGCGCTTCAGCAGATCTTCGCCGTGCGGCAGCAGCTTCAGAAAAGTGCCGCTCTCATGCAGCTCGAGCCAGCCTTTCTCGACCGCGTATTCGATGCCGGCGCCGAATTCCGCGCCCGTGGCCCTGCAACCGTTCTTGGAGAGGAACGGCGCGTTGATCTTCTCGATGTGGATGCGCCCGTTGACGGGTTCGACGCCGGCGGCGAGCTCGAGGAGCTTGCGCGCGGCGACTTGCGGATCTGCAAAGGGGCGGGTCTCGACGTGCTTCATGCGCTGGCGCCGGCGAGCTTGTCGCGCTCGATGCGGGCCAGTTCCTTGGCGCTGGCCTCGGCCTCGCTGCGCGTCAGCAGATCCGGTCGAAGCCGTCGGCCCGGCAGGTCGTCCCAGTAGAAATAGACGCTCGGCCGGCCGTCCGCGAAGCGGACCTCATAGCTGCCGGTGCCGGGGACGGCTTCGTGGCGCTTGATCGTGATGGGAGCAGTCATGCCGAGCGTTTTGGGTACTGGCCGGAATAGGTACTGGCCGAGGGCGACCTTAATGCCTTCGACGTTCGACTTCGAATGTGAATTTGAGGTGGAGTACCGGACCGCTGTCGTCCCGGACCTCAATCGACAGCTGATGGCTACCGCCCCCTAGGCTGCGGACGGAATCTCGGGCCATATCGGCCAGCGAGCGAGCCGCCTCTTCTTGCACCTTCGCTAAGGTTGAGAGTTCCAGACCTTCCTCATCCGGGAAAATCTCGTCACCCTCTCTGAGGTCAA
>NZ_JBFUES010000695.1:0-4213 GCF_056403875.1 Bradyrhizobium sp. P2_E8 | reverse complement strand
CGCTGGAAGGGCTCGCCGCGCGCTTTGCCGCCGAGCGCGGCGTCTCCGCGCGCGAGCTCGAGCCGCTGAAGGAATGTCTCGCCGCGATCGACGAATTGCTGCGCCAGGTGCCGATCTCGGTCGATGCGTTCTCGTCCTATGTCACGCTGAACGCGCGCTTCCACGCGCTGCTCACGGAATTGTCGCGCAGCCCGCCGCTGATCCGGCAGATCGACCGCGCCTCCGCGCTGCCGTTCGCCTCCCCGAGTGGCTTCGTGATGGCACAGTCGGCGCTGCCCGAGGCCCAGCAGATCCTGATCATCGGGCAGGAGCACCACCGCGTCGTCATCGACGCCATCGAAAACCGCGAAGGTACGCGCGCCGAGGCTGTGATGCGCGAGCACGCGCGGCTCGCGGTGCGCAACCTGCGGCTCGCGCTGCGCAATCGGACCCATCTCGACCTCTTGCCGGCGCTCGCGCTGATCAAGACCGCAACCGATTAGGGCAGTCACCATGCGCTTCATCGAAACCTGGACTCCGGCGACGCTCGTCTCGACGCGCGACCTTGCGCCCGGCATCCGCGAATTCCTGATCCTGCCGGACCGGTTCGACGGCACAGCCTATCCGGTCGGCAGCCACATCAATGTCAGCGTGACCATCGACGGCCTGCCCGAGACGCGATCCTATTCGCTGGTCGGCGAGGCCACCTCGCGTGGCCTCAAGATCGCGGTGCGCCGTGCCGAGGATTCCCGCGGCGGCTCGCGCTATATGTGGCAATTAGCACCGGGCGCGCGGCTCGACATCACGCAGCCCGCCTCCCTGCTCGCGGTCGACTGGGCCCGCGAAAACTATTGCCTGATTGCCGGCGGTATCGGCATCACCCCGATCCTCGGCGCCGCGCAGGCGCTGGCGCGACGTGGCGCCGATGTCACGCTGCATTATGCCGTGCGCTCGCGTAGCGAGGCCGCCTATCTCGACGATCTCTCCGGGATGCTCGGCGACCGCCTTGTCGTTCACGCGAGCGACGAGGGCCGGCGGCTCGATCTCGACGCGCTGTTCGCGTCATTGCCGCAAAACGCGCTGGCGCTGTTCTGCGGCCCGATGCGGATGCTGGATGCCGCGCGCCACGCCTGGATAGGGGCCGGCCATCCGCTCGCCGATCTTCGCTACGAGACGTTTGGCTCCAGCGGCACGCTGCCGACCGAGACCTTTCGCGTGCGCCTAAAAGACTCCGGTGTCGAACTCGAAATCCCGCGCGAGCGCTCGATGCTGGATGTGCTCAATGCCAGCGGCCACGACGTGATGTACGATTGCAAGCGCGGCGAATGCGGCCTCTGCGCCATCGACGTCGTCGCAGTCGACGGCGAGATCGACCATCGCGACGTCTTCTTCAGCGACCATCAGAAGCAGAGCAACCAGAAGATCTGCGCCTGCGTCTCCCGCGCCCGCGGCACCATCACCGTGGACACGCTGCTGCGGGCGGACGCGGTCTGAGGCGGGGCTGGAAGGCGTACTCGGGAAACGCGATCGGCCTGAAGGCATGCGCATCCGCTCTACGCTTGGGAGCAGGCGGGTGCGGTTCGTCCTGGCGCTGAGGGCCATTTGCAGGCGGACCAATTCCATGACGAAACGGGCTTCGTTTTGCCGCGCCAACGAGCCGGTAAGAGCGCTTCGTGCGGTCCACCAATCATGATAGGTTTGCTCTCGGCAGTAAACGTGTTCAGCCGGTCTTGGACAACAAGGGTGGAGGTTCTGCCATGAAATCCAATTCGGTCTCGCTGGCAGTCGACGAGTTCGCCACAGGGAGTGCCGACTCGCTGATCTTGATCGGCCGCATTCTGCTCGCGTGGGTATTCGTCGGAAGCGCGTACGGCGCAATACACGACTTCGGCGGCTCCGTGAGTTATTTCAGGTCCCTGCACCTTCCAGCACCTGAGCTGTTCACCATGACGAACATCGCACTGGAAGTATTGATATCCGTTGGTTTGATATTAGGCGTCGGTACGCGCTACTGCGCAATCCTGACGTTTGTGTTCGTCGTGGCGGCAACGGCCGTTGCGCACCGCTACTGGGAGTATCCCGCGGGTGCGCAGCAGGTTGGTCAATACAACCACTTCCTGAAGAACATCTCGATCATGGGCGGCGCGATGCTGATCTTCGTCACCGGCGCAGGCCGGTTCAGTTTCGATCGGGCATCGTAGCCGACATCACTTCAAGTTGGGTTTGAAAGCTGCCTCGATCACGCGGCGGACGCTCTTTGAGAGCGGTTTCAGGGCCTTGCTCACGAAGGCGAAGAAAAGCATCAGCCATGTCGCAAGCGCGGCACACCACAGCAGGACGTCCAATATCTCAGGCATGATGATGCCCCTCAAAAATAACTACTCTGAAATGGGGCAAGTGTTGCCTAATGGAGCCGACACGGCAAGTCCTCGTTAGAGGTAGCGCGCCGAAACACTCTCAGAACAGCGGGCTACCTTAGGTCAGCGAAGCAGACTGATCCCATGGCTGCGGAGACTTTGTGAGTCTATGCCCTATGCCGCGTAGGTCGCCCGCAGCTTCTTCGTGTCGAGCAGCGCCAGAACCTGCTCAGCCGACACCGGCCGGCTGATCAGATAGCCCTGGATTTCGTCGCAATTGATCTGCCTCAGATATTCGAGCTGATCGGCAGTCTCGACGCCTTCGGCGACCACGCCGATGCGCAGGTCGCGCGCGAGCGAAATCACCGACTTCACGATCGCGGCACAGTCCGGCTGGACCAGCATGTCGCGGATGAAGGACTGGTCGATCTTGATGCGGCTGAACGGCAGCTTGCGCAGGTAAGTGAGCGACGAGAATCCGGTGCCGAAATCGTCTAACGCAACGGTGACACCGAGTTGCAGCAGCGCGTTCAGGATCGACACGGCCGATCCGTATTTCGACAGCAGCATCGATTCGGTGATCTCGATCTCGAGCCGGCTGGGAGAGACCTTCGCGTCGGCCAGCGCCTGCACGATGGTCTGGAGGATGCCGGTGTTGTGAAACTGCGCCGCGGAGAAATTCACGGCGACCCTGATGTCCTCGGGCCAGTCCGCCAGCGTCGCGCAGGCGCGCCTGATCACCCATTCGCCGATCGTGTGGATCAGCCCGGTCTCCTCGGCGATGGGGATGAACTCGCTCGGCGGCACCAGCCCTCGCGAGGGATGCTGCCAGCGCAGCAGCGCCTCGAAGCCGGTGATCCGGTTCTCGCCGAGGTCGAGGAACGGCTGGAAGACGAGAAACAGCTCGTTGCGCGCGATGGCGCCCTCGAGGTCCGATTGCAGCGCCTTGCGATCGCGGGACAGCCTGTCGTCGCTGACCTCGAAGAAGCAGACCGTGCCGGGTCCGGCCTTCTTGGCGCGGTAGAGCGCCGCGTCGGCGTTCTTCATGATGTCGAGGGCCGTGTTGCCGTCGCGCGGTGCCAGCACGATGCCGACGCTGGTCGCGCCCGCGAGCTGGCGGCCCTCGATCGGGAACGGCTCGGTGAAGGCTGCGACAAAGCGCTCGGCGATTTCGAGCGCATCCTCGGGCCGCGCCAGGTTGGCCATCACCAGCGCGAACTCGTCGCCGCCGATGCGCGCGACGTGCTCGGCCGCGCGGGTACAGCGTTGCAGGCGGCTTGCGACCTGGACCAGGAATTCGTCGCCGGCGGGGTGGCCGAACTTGTCGTTGACCTCCTTGAAGCGATCGAGATCGAGCAGCAGCACCGCGAACTCTTCGCCCGACAGGGCCAGCCGCTTCAAGGCGGCATCGAGCGTCTCGTTGAAGGCGAAGCGGTTGGGCAGGAGAGTCAGCGGATCCTGCCGCACCGTGCGCTCGGCCTCGACCTGCCGTATCACGCGCCGCGCGAACCCGATTGAATTCACGAACACCGCGCGCAGCAGCACTGACCCGTAGACCACCACCAGGATGGCCATCAGCACATAGGCCGGATCGCCGTCACGGCCAAGGCAGATGGCGATGCCGACGAAGATCGGGGTCGTGAAGGCGATGGCCGCAATCGGGATGGTGGCGAAAGCCAGCGCGCCGCCGGCCAGCATGCCCGAGCAAAGGCAGGTGATGACGAGCTGGCCGCCGGTTGCGGCGTTTGCGAAGAAGGCGACCGGCACGATGCCCCAGGCGGCCCCGAGGATGAAGGCATTGCGCACCAGCCGATGCATGGCGCGGCGCGAGACGAATTGCGGTTTTGTGATCCGGCGCGAGGCATGGGACTGCACCC
>NZ_JBFUES010000694.1:0-4220 GCF_056403875.1 Bradyrhizobium sp. P2_E8 | reverse complement strand
CGCCGTCGGCGCATGCGCAAGGCATCAAGCTCGCGGAAGAGCTGCTTCGCCGTCACTTGCAGGATCACGGCGACTGGCCGAAGAGCCTCGTGATCGATCTCTGGGGCTCGGCGACGATGCGCACCGCTGGCGAGGAATTCGCGATGGCGCTGCATCTGGCAGGGCTTGCACCGCGCTGGGATTACGCCTCCGGCCGCGTGACCGGCTATGACATCATCGCGCCGGCCGAGCTCGGCCGTCCCCGCATCGACGTCACGCTGCGGGTGTCGGGCCTGTTCCGCGATGTCTTCTCCGGGCTTGCGCAGTTGTTCGAGGCGGCGGCCGAGGCGCTCGCCGCGCGCGAGGAGGAGGGCGACGAGAATCCGTATCGCCACCGTGCGTCCCGCGTGTTCGCGCCGCGCCCCGGGCAATACGGCGTCGGTCTCTCGGCGATCCCCGATACCTTCACGCCTGAGACGCGCGATGCGGCCGGCGAAGCCTGGCTGTCGGCATCGTCGTGGGCATTCTCGGCCGACGGCGCGATCAAGCCTGATCGCGCCGGCATCGAACAGCGGCTCGCGTCGGCCGATGCTTTCGTTCATGTCCAGGACTTGCCGGAAACCGATCTTCTGCTCGCCGCCGACTATGCCGCGCATGAAGCCGGCGTTGCCGCGGCCGCCGCACATCTCGGCGCGATTGCGCCGTCGCTCTATCATCTCGACGCGACGCGTCCCGAGCAGCCGCATGCGCGCACGCTGACGGAGGAAATCTCGCGTGTGGTCCGCGCGCGCGCGGCCAATCCGGCCTGGATCGCCGGCATGATGCGCCATGGTTTTCGCGGCGCCGCCGAGATCACCGCGACACTCGAGCACATGGCCGCCTTCGCCCATCTGGCGGACGCCGTGCCGCCGCATCTGTTCGATCTCTATTACGATGCGACGCTCGGCAATGCCGATGTGCGCGCCTTCATGGCGAACGAAAATCCGGCGGCGCTCGCCGCGATGGAAACATGTTTCACCCGTCTGCATGAGGCCTCACTCTGGCGAACGCGTCGCAATTCGATCGCGGCGGCGTTGCGGGAGGCGTCATGAGCGCGGCCATGGTCAAGGGCTGGTGCCCCGGCGCGCTGCGGCCGATGCAATCGGGCGACGGCCTCGTGGTTCGCGTGCGCCCGTTCGGCGGCCGGCTCGATGCGGCGCAGATCTCCGGACTGGCACATCTGGCCGAACGCCATGGCAACGGCCTGATCGACGTCACCAGCCGCGCCAATCTCCAGATCAGAGGCGTCAGCGAAGGCAGCCACCGGCTGCTGCTCGACGGTCTTTCGCGACTGGCGCTGCTTGATCCCGACGCCGACACCGAATCCCGGCGCAACATTCTGGTGACGCCGTTCTGGCGCGCGGGCGACGAGACCCAGGCGCTCGCCGCCGAGCTCGAGGAGGCGCTCGAGAACAGCGCGCTCGCGCTTCCGACGAAATTCGGCTTTGCCGTCGATGACGGCACGTCGCGCGTGCTTGCCGGCGATTCCGCGGATGTGCGGATCGAGCGGGATCGCGCCGGCGGACTGCTGGTCCGGGCCAATGGCGCCAGCCTCGGCCGTTCCGTTGGACGCGGCGAGGCTGTGACCGCCGCGCTCGCGCTCGCAAATTGGTTCGTGACATCAGGCGGTGCCAGGGGCGGGCGAGGGCGGATGGCGACGCATCTTGCCGCTGGCGCGGCCCTGCCTGGCGCGTTGCGCGGCGAGGCCGAGCCGGTGCCGATCATGGCCGCGGCGCGCCCTGGCCTTTATCCGCAGGGCGCGATGGTCGGCGTCGCCTTCGGGCAAATGCCGCATGCGACGCTCAGCCAGTTCGCCGGCTGCGGCCATGCGCTGCGCATGACGCCGTGGCGGATGGTTCTGAGCGAAGGCAAGCGGACGATGCCGTCCACGGCCGGTCTCATCACCGAAGCCTACGATCCGGCGCTGCGCGTCATCGCCTGCAGCGGCGCGCCGCGCTGCCGCGAGGCGCATGCCGATACCCGCGCACTGGCGGCAGCGCTCGCGCCGAACATCGGTGCGGCCGCACGGCTTCACGTGTCCGGCTGCGCCAAGGGCTGCGCTCATTCCGGTGCGGCCGCGATTACGCTGGTCGCGACCGGCGCTGGCTTCGATCTCGTGCGCGGCGGGTCGACGCGCGATGAGCCCATCCTGCGCGGCTTGAACCGCGACGACATCGTCGGCAATCCCTCCATCCTGATGGGAGGGCATTGATGCCGCATGTCTACGAGACCGACGGCGCGGCGATCTACCGGCAATCCTTTGCGACCATCCGCGCCGAGGCCGATCTTGCGCGTTTCACGCCCGATGAGGAACAGGTCGTGGTGCGGATGATCCATGCCGCCGGCATGGTTGGCTTGGAAGCGCACATCCGCTTCACATCAGGCATGGCGACCGCCGCGCGTGCAGCGTTGCAGAAGGGGGCGCCGATCCTGTGCGATGCGCGCATGGTCTCCGAGGGAATTACGCGCGCGCGACTTCCCGCGGCCAATGCCGTCATCTGCACCCTCGGCGACGCCGCCRTTCCCGCGCTGGCGCAATCCATGCGCAACACGCGTTCGGCCGCGGCGCTTGAGCTGTGGCGGCCGCATCTGGGTGGCGCGATCGTCGCGATCGGCAACGCGCCGACCGCGCTGTTTCATCTCCTCAACATGCTGGAGGACCCGGGCTGCCCGCGGCCGGCGGCGATCATCGGCTGTCCCGTCGGCTTCGTCGGCGCGGCCGAATCCAAGGCCGCGCTGATGGCCGATCCGCCGGTCCCGGCGCTGACGGTCGAGGGCCGTCTCGGCGGTTCCGCGATTACCGTTGCGGCCGTGAACGCGCTGGCGAGCCGGAGCGAATAGAATGGGACGCATCATCTGCTGCGGTCTCGGCCCCGGTGATCCCGATATGATGAGCGTGCGCGCCGATCGCACCGTGCGCGGCGCACAGCACGTGGCCTATTTCCGCAAGAAGGGTCAGCCGGGCCAGGCGCGCCGCATTGTCGAGGGCATGCTCGCCGGCGGCGTCACCGAATATCCCATGGAATACCCGGTCACGACCGAGATCGCCTTCGACAGCGCCGAATATGTCCAGCTGCTTGCGGGCTTCTATGACGAATGGGCCGAGCGCCTGGCGCGGCTGGCGCGCGCGGTCGACGTGGTCGTGCTCTGCGAAGGCGATCCCTATTTCTACGGCTCCTTCATGCATCTGCATACGCGCTTGCAGGGACGCGTCGAGATCGAGGTGATCGCCGGCATTCCCGGCATGGTCGGCTGCTGGAATGCCGTGGGACAGCCGATCGCGCTCGGCGATGACGTGACGACGGTATTGATGGGCACGCTCGCGGAGGACGAGCTCGAGCGCCGCATGCGGGACTCCGATGCGCTCGTCATCATGAAGACCGGCCGCAATCTTGCAAAAGTGCGCCGCGCGCTCGCTTCCGCGGGCCGGCTCGACGATGCCTGGCTGGTCGAGCGCGGCACGATGCCGGGCGAGCGCGTCGCGCGGCTCGCCGAGATCGACGCCGCCGACTGCCCCTATTTCGCGATCGTGCTCGTCCACGGCAAGGGCCGGCATCTGGACGCCGCCGAATGACGGGCACGTTGACCATTGCGGGCCTCGGGCCGGGCAGTGACGCGCTGGTGACGCCCGAGGTCTCCGCCGCGCTGGCCTCCGCCACCGATATTCTGGGCTATGCGCCCTATGTCTCGCGCGTGCCGCCGCGACCGGGGCTCACGTTGCATCCATCCGACAACCGCGAAGAGCTCGCGCGCGCGAGCGAGGCGTTGCGTCTGGCCGCCGAAGGCGGGCAGGTCGTCGTCGTCTCCTCCGGTGATCCCGGCGTCTTCGCGATGGCGTCTGCCGTGTTCGAGGCGCTCGAACAGGCGCCGCAATATCGCGAACTCCCGATCCGCGTGCTGCCCGGCATCACTGCGATGCTGGCGGCGGCCGCGCGCGCCGGTGCGCCGCTCGGCCATGATTTCTGCGCGATCAATCTCTCCGACAATCTCAAGCCATGGGCGCTGATCGAGAAGCGTCTGCGGTTGGCGGCGGAAGCCGATTTTGCCATTGCGCTGTACAATCCGCGTTCGGCGAGCCGGCCGGAAGGATTTGGCCGCGCGCTCGCCGTGCTGAAGGACGCCGTCTGCGGCGAGCGGCTCGTGATCTTCGCGCGCGCGGTCAGCGCATCCGACGAGAAGATCGAGACCGTCACGCTCAATGC
>NZ_JBFUES010000693.1:0-4220 GCF_056403875.1 Bradyrhizobium sp. P2_E8 | reverse complement strand
AAAGCGAAGAGGCACGCGACGTGACTGCCCATCTCGACGGCGAGATCCGCGACGGCCGCCATCACATGCAGGTCCGCGTCTACTACGAGGACACGGATTTCTCCGGCATCGTCTATCACGCCAATTACCTGCGCTTCATGGAGCGCGGGCGCACCAATCACCTGCGGCTGATGGGCGCCGAGCAGCAGGCGCTGTTCGAGCAGCCCGCGACGGAGGATGCCGGCTTCGCCTTCGTGGTGCGCTCGATGCGCCTCGATTTCCTCAAGCCCGCGCGGATGGACGACGTGCTCGACGTCGTGACCTGGCCGGTCGCGGTGAAGGGGGCCTCCATCATGCTCGCACAGGAGGTCCGGCGCGGCGAGGATGTGCTGGTCAAGGCCGAGGTACGCGTCGCCTTCATCAGCGGCGGCCGTGCCCAGCYGATCCCGAAATCGATCCGCACGTTGATGAAGGCTGATCTGATTTCGTGATCGCCCGATAAGTGATCGCCCGATAGGTGATGGCCACTCGACTCCGCCGGCTGCGGCGATAGATTTGCGGCCCCGACCAACCGATGAGGCCATCATGTCGCGCCCGCCGCTTCCGCCCTTCACGAAAGAGACCGCCGCGCAAAAGGCCCGCATGGCCGAGGACGCCTGGAATTCACGCGATCCGGTGCGCGTTTCGCTCGCCTACACCGAGGACAGCCGCTGGCGCAATCGCTCGGAAGTCTTCCAGGGCCGCGAGGCCATCGTCGCCTTCCTCACCCGCAAATGGGAGAAGGAGCACGACTACCGCCTGATCAAGGACCTCTGGGCCTTCGACGGCAACCGCATCGCCGTGCGTTTCCAGTACGAGTGGCACGATGCAAGCGGCCAATGGTATCGCTCCTACGGCAACGAGCAGTGGGAGTTCGACGAGCACGGCCTGATGAAGCGGCGCGAGGCGTCGATCAACGACATCATGATTGCCGAGAAGGACCGCCGGTTTCATTGGCCCGCGCCGGGGCCGCGCCCGGCGGATGTGGCGGGGCTGGGGACTGACCCGTTCTGAGCCGCGCAAGCAACTCTCAATCCTCATGGTGAGGAGCCGCGAAGCGGCGTCTCGAACCATGCAGGCCCTGCTGCCGCATCCGGGCCTTCATCCTTCGAGACGCGCGCGAGAGCGCGCTCCTCAGGATGAGGGGAGGGACTTGCGCGCCAGAAACCGCGTAATCGCCCCACCGAGCTTTGCGTTGTCCAGCGGCTGCGCCAGCGACGCGCGCGCCGTGGCGACGACATCCTCCGGCGCCTTGCCGTCGCGCAGTTCGCAGCACACTTGTGCAAACTCCACGTCGAACTCGGGATGCGGCTGTACGGTCAAGGTCGCGCCGTTGGCGTAGAGCAGGCCGGCATGCGGGGTGAACTCGGATGAGAGGATAGTCAGCGCTTCGTTCGGCGGCTCGATCACCTGGTCCTGATGCGAGGCGGCGATGGCGACCGCGTCGCCTTCGACGACGCCGTTCTCCGGCAGCACCTGATAGACATGCCGGCCGATGCCCCAGCCCTTCTCGGACTTGCGCACGGTGCCGCCGAGCGCCTGCGCAATCAGTTGATGGCCGAAGCAGACACCGACCATCGGCGTCTTGCTGGCGTAGGCTTGACGGACAAAGTCCTCGAGCGGCGCGATCCAGTCGAGCCCGTCATAGACGCCGGCGGCCGCGCCGGTGATCAGCACGGCTTCGAGCTTGCCAGGATCGGGAAGCGCGTCACCGTTCGGGATGCTGACCACGTCGACCGAGGCTGTTGGATCCTCGGCGCGGACCATGCGCTCGAACATGTCGGGAAACGAGCCGTGGCGCTCGCGATATTTTTGCGGGACTTGTCCCGTCTCGATGATGGTGATGCGTGCCATGTGCTCCCCAAGGTAAAAGGTTGCGAAGCTCAGTCGCTATCTGCCCCATGTTGCTGGTGCGGCGCTGTGCTTTCCAGCAGCGCGCTCTCCTTCCGCACCTCGTTGAGAAAGGCCTTGGCGAGGCGTGACAGCGGCTCGGCTTCCGACCACAGCATGTAGGCGACCGCGTGGGTCGTCGGCGTGAACGGCCGGACGACGAGGCCATTGCCGCCGTTCTGCCGCGGCGAGAACGGATCGACTACCGCGGCACCTACGCCGGCGGCGGCGAGCACGCAGGCGGTGTTGCAGTAGCGCACCTCGACCGTCGGCTGGAACGGCGCGCCGGCGCGGGCAAAGCTGTCGCGTACGGCCTCGCCGAGCCGCGTGCCGCGCTCGAGCCCGATGAAGGGCAGGCCGGACAGATCCGCCGCCGAGATCGCGGGCCTGTCGGCGAGCGGATGCTGCGGCGGCAGCACGCACACCATCTCGCCGGTGTGCACCACCTCATGCGCGATGCCGGGATGATGCGTCAGCCCGAGCGCGAAGCCGAGCTCGGCAACACGGCTGAGCACGCCCTCGATGATGCCCTCGTAGCGCCGCACGTCGAAGAAGACGCGCGTTTCCGGGCGGCGGCGCAGGAAGCTGGATAGCGCGGACGGGATGATGCTGTAGGCAAGCGGCGGGGTTGCCACGATCGCAAGATGTCCAGACCGGTTCTCGCGCAGATCGCGCACGCGGTTCTCGAGTTTTGCGTGCAGCGCGAAGATCGCCTCGCTCTCCTTGTAGAGCGCCATCGCTTCCGCAGTCGGAAACAGCCGGTTGTTGACGCGCTCGAACAGCGCAAAGCCCGCCTGCGCCTCCATCGTCTTGAGCGCGTTGCTGACCGCGGGCTGCGACAGTGCCAGCTCGTCCGCCGCCGCGACCGTGGTGCGGTGGCGGATGACGGCGCGCAGGATCTCGAGCTGACGCAGGTTCATATCACTGCCGGTTATACTCCGGGCCAAAAGATCATAACAGAACGAATTGATTTTGCAGCCCCGCTTCCGCGTAATGGAAGCGGATTTGCACGTCGCATCAAAGGGTTCATTCGCCCATTGAGGCAGCATTGCGCACAGATTGGAGGCAATCTTGGTTCGTGTCCTTCGCGCCGCCGCCGCCCAGATGGGCCCGACGCAGAGAGCAGACTCGCGTGAGCACACGCTCGCGCGCATGCTTGCACTGCTGGAGGAGGCCGCCGGCCGCGGTGCCAGCCTCGTGGTGTTTCCGGAGCTTGCCTTCACCACTTTCTTTCCGCGCTGGCTGCTCGAAGGCCAGGCGCTCGACCATTATTTCGAGCGCGGCATGCCGAACCCGGCCGTGGCGAAGCTGTTCGACCGTGCGCGTGCACTGCGCGTCGGCTTCTATGTCGGCTATGCCGAGCTGACGCCGGATGGCCGCCGCTACAATTGCGCCATCCTGGTCGATCGCGACGGCGAGATTCTCGGCCGCTATCGCAAGGTGCATCTGCCGGGCTCGGTCGAGCCGCGCCCGGGCGCGCGCTACCAGCAGCTGGAGAAGCGCTATTTCGAATATGGCGATCTCGGCTTTCCCGCCTTCCGCGCCGGATCGGCCTGGGCCCACGCCATCATGGGCATGATGATCTGCAACGATCGCCGCTGGCCGGAATCCTGGCGCGTGCTCGGCCTGCAAGGCGTCGAGCTCGTCTGCATCGGCTACAATTCGGCGGCCTACGATCCGAATGGTGGCACCACCGAAGACGGCGCCTTGCGCACCTTCCACTCGACACTGGTGACGCAGGCCAATGCTTACATGAACGCGACCTGGGCGATCTCGGTGGCGAAGGCGGGCGAGGAGGACGGCTCCGGGCTGATCGGCGGCTCCTGCATCGTCGATCCCAACGGCCGCATCGTCGCGCAGGCGCAGACGCTCGCGGACGAGGTGATCGTCGCCGACATCGATCTCGACCTCTGCCGCCAGGGCAAGGACAAGATGTTCAATTTCGCCGCCCACCGGCGGCCCGAGCAATACAGGGTAATCACCGAACGCGCCGGCGTCATCGAGCCGGCCGTTCTCGACGCGGACTGAACAGGTGGCACGGCGCTGGCAGGCGTCGTCAAAAGGGAAAGATCGGCAAAGGAAAAGATTGGAGCTGACATGACACGCCTCTCGCTTTCTCTCGGCCTTGCCGCACTGGCCGCAGTCGCCTCCGCGCAAGCCGCCRAACTGCCGGCGGAGATCAAGCAGGCGGGCGCGTTGAAGCTCACGGTCAACTCGACCTACGCGCCGATGGAATATCGTGATCCCGCGACCAACGAGCTGGTCGGGCTCGATATCGATCTGGCCAACGAGCTCGCCAAGCGGCTCGGCGG
>NZ_JBFUES010000692.1:0-4227 GCF_056403875.1 Bradyrhizobium sp. P2_E8 | reverse complement strand
CTCGAAGGCAAGATCACGGGCACCAAGGACTCCAATGGCGTACTGATCGCCGACGCCATTCTGAGGGCTGCCGACCAGGCTGCGCCGGGCGGCGTGACTTCTTATCTCTATCCGCGCCCCGGCCAGACCGAGCCGGTCCGCAAGACCGTGTTCGCGCGCAAATTCGCGCCCTGGAACGTGACCATCAGCTACGGGCTCTATGTCGACGACATCGACGCCGACGTGCGCGCACTGACGCTGGAGCTGGCCGTCATCGGCGTCGGCCTGATGCTGCTGATGGCGACGCTGTCCTGGCTGATCGCCCGCGACGTGCTCGGCGCGCTCGACCGCCAGAAGAACCGCATGCAGCAGATTTCCGAAGGCGCCATCGACAAGCCGGTCGAGGAGACCGACCGCGGCGACGAGATCGGCCGCATGGCCGAGACGCTGGAAGTGTTCAGGCAGACGGCGCTCACGGCGCGCACGCTCGAGGCCGAGCAGGTCGCCGCCAAGACCCGCAGCGAGCAGGAGAAGCGCGATGCCCTGATCGCGCTCGCCGACCGCTTCGATGCATCCGTCGGTCAGCTCGTCGGCCTGATGGCCTCGGGCTCCGGCGAGCTCGAGACCACCGCCAAGTCGATGTCGTCCACCGCGGAAGGCACCAACCGCCGCGCCGCATTGGTCGGCTCGGCCGCTACCGAAGCCAGCCAGCGCGTCCAGACCGTCGCGGCGGCGGCCGAGGAGCTCTCCTCCTCGATCACCGAGATCAGCCGCCAGGTGGCGCAATCCGCCGAGGTGACGGGGCGCGCCGTTGACAGCGCCCGCCGCACCGACACCATCGTGCGCGCACTCTCTGATGGCGCCCAGCAGATCGAGCACGTCGCCGAGCTGATCTCCAGCATCGCGGCGCAGACCAATCTGCTCGCCCTCAACGCCACCATCGAGGCCGCGCGTGCCGGTGAAGCCGGCCGCGGCTTTGCGGTCGTTGCATCCGAGGTGAAGTCGCTCGCCAGCCAGACCGCGGAGGCCACCCGCGAGATCGGCGACAAGATCGCCCAGATCCAGGGCGCGACCAAGGAGGCCGTGGACGCCATCGGCGGCATCACCGCCACCATCGAGGAGGTCAGCCGCATCGCCACCTCGATCGGCGCGGCCATCGAGGAGCAAGGCGCCGCCACCGCCGAGATCGCGCGCAGCGTCTCGCAGACCGCGGAGGCGACCAGGGAGGTCACCACCAATATCGGCGGCGTCAGCACCGCAGCCAACGAGACCGGCAACGCCGCCGGCATGGTGCTCGCGGCAGCCAGCAGCCTCTCCAAGCAGGCCGAGCAGCTCTCCGGCGAAGTCGGCACGTTCCTCGCCGGCGTCCGCGCGGCGTAAACTGCACAGACATTCTACGCGATCGTGGTCATGCCCGGGCTTGTCCCGGGCATCTACGTTCTTGGTGGGGCGTGGATGGCCGGGACAAGCCCGGCCATGACGCCGGAGAAAGAAACTTCGCGTCTACCGCCGCGCGAGGCTGCAACCGYTCGACAGCGGTCTTGCTGATCCGGTCGGGCTGTCGCCGGATTGTGCCGACGGCAACTGCTCGTCGAACGGCGTGTTCTGCTTGCCGGTGTTGAATTCGAAGATCTTGCGGAACAGGCCGGGCGCCATCGCCGAGATCGGATTGACGCGCATCACGGGCGCGGCCGGCGTGCCGACGACCTCATAGGTCACGCCGATCAATCCCTCGTTGTTGCCGCCGCCGAGGAAGATGCCGAACAACGGGATCTGGCCGAAGATGTTGTTGACGCCGTACACCGGCACGAAGGTGCCGCTCATGCACACCTGGTTGCCGGGATAGTCGATCGAGCCTTCGATGGTGCCGCCGATCATCGGTCCCTTGACGACGCCGTCGCGGATCGTGAGCGCGCCGTTCTGCCGGGTGAACTCCGCTCGCAGCGCCGTGAAGGCCACGCCGCTCTGCGCGCCATTGGGACCGCCCGCCGCGACGCGATCGAGCTGATCCATTCCCTTGACCGTGAAGTCGCGCACGTTGATCAGGCCTTCCCTGGTCGTAGGCTCCGACGTCGGCGGCTCCATCGCCACCACCATCTGGCCGCCGAAGACCTTGTTGGTGGTGTCGGTGAAGCGCAGCAGCGCGCCGGCATCGTTGGTCTGGAGATAGATCACCTCGCGGGCACCCTGGGCGCGGCCGCCGCGCAGATCGGCCGCCACCGGCGTATCGCGGCCGATCTTGCCGCTCAGCGTGAAGGCTTTGACGGCGCCGCTCCGCCGCGACATCTTGGCATCGACACTGCGCATGGCCTCGCCGTTGAAGCCGGCGACGGCGCCGAGCTTCACGTCGATGTCGAAATCGACGTTCTTCATCTTGCTCTTGGCATCGTCCTTGGAATTGCCTGAGATCGCCGACTTCAGGAAACCGCGGCCGTCGAACACGTCGCCGCGCATCGTGCCGCGGACCACGCCGTCCTGGTTGCGCTCGACCTTCAACGACGCCTTGTCGCCGTCGGACGGCGCATAGACCGGGAAGTTCGCGTTCATGAGGTCGCCGTTCGGATCGACCTCGAGCGAGCCCTTGATCGAGGCGCCGCCGCCCTCGATGACGATGTCCTCGAAGCGGGTCGATTGCCCCGTCGGCACCACCTTGAAGCTGGCCTTGCCCGATTTGCCGGGCAGCTTGACCCAGCCCGGAAGGATGTTGTCGAGCTTGACCGAGGTCAGGTCGGCCTCGATCCCGAGCTTCGTGGTCTGGTCCGCGCCGCCCGCGATCTTGCCCGAGAGCTTGATCGGCAACGAGCCGCTGACAGCGGGGCTGAGATCGAAGCCGAGGCGCGCGCGGCTCGCATCGTCCAGTGTCGCCTGCAAGCGGACATCGGCATCGCCCTCGGCCGGCTTGCGATAGTCGAGCGAGGCCGCCTGCCCGTTGATCTTGACGTCGCCCTTGACCTGGTAGCCCTGGTTGCTCGCGACGATCTTCAGGCTGTTGGCCTCCAGCTTCTGGTTCATCACCAGCTTGTCGGCGGCAAAGCCGTTGAGGTCGGCGGTGACGGCGTAGGTGGTGTCGGCCTTGGTCAGCTCGCCCTTGACCGGCAAGCCGAGCTGGATGTTCGCCGAGAACGTTCCCTTGCTGGTGTTGGGATCGACGACGGTCGCCGACAGATCGCTCAGCCGGTCATTGGCGAGCATTTCGGCCGCCGCAGGCACCGGTCCGTCGACGCGAAACCGGGTGCGCGACGGCGACGGTTTGGGCGCCATGTCCGGCACCTCGAAGACGAAGTCGGAGATCGTGACCTTGCGGCCGGCGGGCGTGTCGGCAATGCCCTGCCCGATGTTCACGGTGGCGGTGCGCCCGGTCACGCGCGCCTTCAAATCGGCATCGTGCACCACCGGCATGCCGTCCACCGGGCGGACCGCGACGCCGCTCGCCACGATGTTGACCGAGAGACCGTCGTCAGGAATGGGCGGGCCCTTGCGCGGAAGGTTCCTCGTCGGCGAATTGACGCCGATCTCGATGCGCTGGAGCGTGCCRCGTTCGATCCGATCGATCACCCATTCGCGCAACTCCGGAACGACGAGCGTCGGCCACATCCGCTTGAGCGCGGAGGCCGACATCGGCGTTCCCGCAAAGCCCAGCGTGAGCCGCGGCTCGCCCGAATAGTCGATGGCGCCGGTGCCGGCGACGCCGATCTCGCCGTTGCTGATATCGGCCTGCGTCAGCAGGAGGCGCTTGTGGTCGGTGTCGAAGCGGAAGCCGATCGCAATACGGTTGAAGACGAGCGGCGGCTCGTTGTCGATGCCGCCGAGCAGGATCGATCCGCCGCTGAAGCCGAGCTGCCAGTCGTTGACGTTGCCGTTGGGCGGCTCCAGATGCGCCAGCAGCGTCAGGCGGTTCGCGCCCGAGAGAATCTTGAACGGTGCGACCAGCACGCGCCGGTTGGCGTCCCACTCGACATTGATCTCGGCCGTGTCGATCGCCATCGGATAATCGGGCGTGTCGGTGTCGATGATGTTGCCCGCGCCGACCATGACCTTGCCGCGGAAGAAGGTCGGCACGCCGTCGCGGCCGAGCTCGCCCTTGAGCTCGCCGGTCAGCGGCAGGTCGGCGGTATAGGTGAGATCCTTGACCCGCAGCGCCAGCAGGATGTTGGCGGTGGATACCTTGTCGGCGCGGATGTCGACCGAGCGCACACCGTTCTCGGCGGGGCCAATCGTGGCACGCAGCGACCACGGGCGCGCGCCCTC
>NZ_JBFUES010000691.1:0-4230 GCF_056403875.1 Bradyrhizobium sp. P2_E8 | reverse complement strand
GCGGAGATCATTGAGCTGATGCGCAATCTCTGCGCCGAGAGAGGAACGGCCATCCTGATGATCAGCCACGATCTCGGCCTGGTCGCCAATGTCTGTCGCCGCGTTGCCGTGATGTATGCCGGCCGCATCGTCGAGGAGCGCGGTTCGGCCGATATCTTCCGTGCGCCTTCGCACCCCTATACGCAGGGCCTCGTCGACTCGTTGCCGCGGCTCGGCAGTCGCGCCGCGCTCGGCCGTACCAGGCTCCAGGAGATCGCGGGCGTCGTCCCGGCGATCACGGCTTTCCCTGATGGCTGCAGGTTCAATCCGCGTTGTCCGAAGGCGACCGATATTTGCCGGACCACTGCGCCGGAGACGACATGGCTGGAGGCGGGCGGTCTGGTGAGGTGTCACCACCATGCATGAACCGCAGGGCAGGCCGGACGGCGACGTCATTCTCAGCATCGAGGATCTCGCGGTTCATTTTCCGCTCGGGGGCGGCTTGCTGGGGCGCGGCCGGCGGCTGCTCCGTGCCGTCGACGGTGTCGATCTCAGGCTGAAGCGCGGCGAATGTCTCGGCCTCGTCGGCGAGTCCGGCTCCGGCAAGTCGACGGTCGCATTGTCGATCCTTGGTCTGCTGACGCCGACGCGCGGCCGCATCGTGCTGGATGGACAGGTCGTGACGAACAGGCAATCCGGCGATCGCAAGGCGTTGGCCCGCATCGTGCAGATGGTGTTTCAGGATCCGTATGCTTCGCTCAATCCGCGCCAGACCGTTCGCCGCACGCTCGAGGATCCCCTGCGGGTGCATGGCGTAACCACCGCAAGCGAGATCGAGGACCGCGTCGCGACGATGCTGCGGCATGTGGGCCTGCGGCCCGAACAGGCCGACCGCTACCCGCATGAATTCTCGGGCGGCCAGCGCCAGCGCATCGRCATTGCGCGCGCCCTGATCCTCAATCCCAGAATCGTCATCTGCGACGAACCCGTGTCGGCGCTCGATGTCTCGATCCGCGCCCAGATCATCAATCTGCTGCTGGAATTGAAGGAGACGCTCGGCCTCTCCTACATCATGATCAGCCACGACCTCGGCGTCGTCGAGCACATGAGCGACAGGGTCGCCGTGATGTATCTCGGGCGCATTGTCGAGAATGGCGACTGGCGCGAAATCTTCGAACGGCCGGCGCACCCCTATACGCAAGCCCTGATCGCCGCCATCCCCGATCCGTTGCGCCATGCACCGTTGGCGACGACAGGGGGCGACCTCCCCAATCCGCTCGATCCGCYGGACGGCTGCGCGTTCAGTCCGCGATGTCGATATGCCGAGGACGTGTGCCGCCGGGAGCCAGGGCCGTCGCTGGAGACGCGAGCCGACGGACATGCGGTGCGGTGTTGGCGAGCTGACGAAATTGCCGGCCAGATGGCATTGGCCTCGACCGAAAGCGCACATCCATAGAATGGAGAGCGCGTTCGTTGGCGCATCCCAAGTTCGCCGGCTGCCACCGCTCGCAGCGTCAATTTCTGTGGAACGTCGATGCCCGCTTTAGCGCGTGGACCATGGCCATGAGATTGACGGTTGCGGCTTCTTGGCTTGCGGCCGCTCCGGGGGGCGCGCCGGCCTTTGCGTTTGAACGACATTGGCCGACTGCCGCGGACGTGGCAGCGGTATGTCGGGTACCACTTTGGGCTCTTCAGAGCTCACCGCTGGCGACGCTTCGGGCATCGTCTTTGGCTGTTCGGGGCTCGTCGTTGGTGACGCTTCGGGCATTGCCTTTGGTTCCGAAGCGTTGGCGATGACGCGGGCGAGTTGGTCCTGACTTGCGTTGAGCCGCTCGGTGAGCGTCTGGTTTTCGCGCGCCATTTGGATCTGATCGGCCCTGATCTGGAAGATGATGCCGTTGTTGCGCGCCGATTCTTCTCGACTGTCCTTGAGTTGGCTTGCCAGATTTTCATTGTCGCGGATCAATTGTTCCTGCCTCGCCTTAAGCTGTTCGACCGTTTGGCTCAAGGCAGCAAGATCACGCGCCGTCGTTTGGAGCTGCTGCGACGACTCGGGACGCAGGGCAACGGCAGTCGGCACGACCGACTCCGGCGCGGCGGCGCGCGCCAGAGGTGCCGGGTCTGGGGGAGGCATCTTTGCCGTGTCGGCGGAGAATGACCACCACCAGGCAACCACACCAAGGGATACTGCCAACAGGGAGCCGACCAAAGCCACATAGCGCCAATCCGCCTGAAGCGTTGCCAGCAGGATGGGAAACCGCTTGATGCTGGTCGGCGCGGCCGCAGAACTGACTCCTGCTTCGCGTGCCAGGTTCGACAGTTGCTCCTCCAAGCTTGCGATCTGCCCTTCCACGAGCCTGTCGTCCAGCATGGAGTTCATTTGATGCTCCGTATCAAAATGCAATGGCATTCGCGTGAGAGCGATCCGCGCGTGTGCGCACGGCGAGCGAACACTCAACGCATCGGTAATTGGGCCTGCGAGGATTGTTTCTTGCCAGCCGCTCGGTGTTGATTTTTAACGCAGCCGAGCAGGGCGGAACTATGTTCGTATTTGGAGAATTATGGAAGGAGTGCTGACCCTTCAGCAACGCGCTTGCACCAGAGCTTTTGAGCCTGACCGCCAAGCCGCGGGTTCAAGCGTCCTCCGGCGATAAGGCCGTTGGTGTAGTCGCCGACGGTTAGACGCCTGCTTCGCGTTCGCGCTGTCGGACGCCGGCGCCGAAGCGCCGGCGAGCCGTCAACTTTTATTGGGCCGATATGCCAACCGTTGTCTGTGACTTCACAACCGGCGGCGGATTCCATTTTCCGGTCAGCGCTTCCGACTTTGGCGCGTACAGGCGCATGGTCAGATTGAACGGCGCCTTCGGTGCAGGAAGCCAGTTGGCCTCGAGCTCCTTGCCGGGGCTCGCGTTCTGGAAATAGAGGTCGAGCGAACCATCCGCATTGTACTTGAACGGCATCCAGCTAGAGACCGCAAAGCGGTTCAGCGTGTTGCCGACCTGGAAGCCGTCCTGATCGTAGAGCGTGATCGACCAGAACGCATTGACAGGCGGCGTGGCGCCCTTCTCGAAAGTGAGGGTGTATTTGTTCGCGCCATCGAGCGGCTTACCGGTGTCGTCGGCGAGATTGAGCGGATAGATGGCATCCTCGACCACGTTGGCGCCAAGCCCCTGCTGCGCGAGAATGGCCCGCTTCAGGTAGTAGTTGCCGTAAACACCCACCGTGTCGGTGTTCATCCCCCAGCCGTTGGCAACCCGCGCCAGCGTCGGCAGCTTCCAGGCCATCAGCTTCTGCGCGTCCTGCGGTGCGGTTTCCAGCGCCCTTTGCACGGCCGGATCGAGCTTGCCGATGTCAAAGCTCTTGCCGGGCTCGATGCCGATTTTCTTCATCTGCGCGATGATCGGCTCGTCGGTGACATGAGGCGGATGCAGCTTGAGCAGCTCCGCGGCATTGGCGAAATACACGCCGGCCGTCATGGTATCGACCTGGGTTTTCGGCGGCGTCTTCATGTCGACGCTTGGGTCCAGCTTGAATTCGACCGGCCTGGGCGTTTTGCCATACTCGGAAAGCAGGGTGACCTTGTAGCCGGCCTGGATCTTGCGGACCGCATCATAATCCGGCGGCCCGTCGGTCTTGGTCCGGCCGATCAGCCAGACGTAGGGCGTTGGCGCGTCGATGCGCTGGGTGTCTTTTGGAAGCTTGAACTCCTCAGCGAATCTGTCGCGCAGATCCGGCCGCCAGTTCGCCGGCGCCACCAGGAACGTCCCGGCCTTGGTGCCCGTCGTGCGCCAGCCCGGCGATGCGAAGACGTCCGTCCACATGTCGAGCATCGGCAGCAGATAATAGCGCCCATCGGTATCCGGCGCCGAGATGACGACCGGCTCCTTGGTCATGTCGAGCCAGGAGGCGGAATACAGCGTATCGAAGTTGGAACGCACCACGCCCTTGAAATCCGCCGGCGGATATTCGGGCACGTTGACGAACGTGTTCATCGGCCCCCTGAAATCGGTCGTGCCGTTGGTGAATTGCTTGCGGGATACGTCCATCGACATGATGGAGTAGAAGTAAACATAGGCGTCGACCGCGATGGCGTGCGCCTCCTGTTCGGTGATCGGCGGCGCCGATTGAGCCAGCGTTGCTGGTGCTGTCGCCGCACCAAGGCAGAGAGATAATGTCAGTGGCAGGAATCCTCGAAACATCTCGAACCTCCACTGCTGATTTTTGATTTGGATTTACGGCTTCGTTCAATTC
>NZ_JBFUES010000690.1:0-4230 GCF_056403875.1 Bradyrhizobium sp. P2_E8 | reverse complement strand
ACCGCACGCTCGCGATACATCGCCTCGATCTCGGCGGCGTAGCGCTTGTTCACGAAGCCGCGCTTCAGCTTCATGGTCGGCGTCAGCTCCTCGTCCTCGGGCGTCAGCTGGCGCTCGATCAGATAGAACCTCTTGATGCTCTCRACGCGGGCGAAACTGCCGTTGACCTGCTCGATCTCGCGCCAGATCAGGTCCTGGATCTCCGTCGCCCGGCACAGGCTCGCATAATTGGTGAAGGGGATGTCGTGGTCCTGGGCGAACTTCTCGACATTCTCCTGGTCGATCATCACGAGGCAGGTCAGATACGGTCGCTTGTCGCCGATCACCACGGCATCCGAGATGTAGGGCGAGAATTTGAGCTGGTTCTCGATCTCGGACGGCGTGATGTTCTTGCCGCCGGACGTGATGATGATGTCCTTCATCCGGTCGGTGATGCGGACGAAGCCTTCATTGTCGATGGTGCCGACGTCGCCGGTGTGCAACCAGCCGCGTTGATCGATGGTCTCGGCGGTCTTCTCGGGCTGGTTCAGGTAGCCCATGAACAGGAAGTCGCCCCTGATCAGGATCTCGCCGTCGGGTGACAACGCGACCTCACCCCAGGGCACGGCCGTGCCGACCGAGCCGAGCTTGATCCGTTCCGCCGGCATCATGGTGGCGACCCCGCAATTCTCGGTCTGACCGTAGAGCTCGTGCATGTCGATGCCGAGCGCGAGATACCAGCGGATCAGTTCCGGCGCGATCGGCGCCGCGCCGGTGAAGGCGATACGGCAGCGGTCGAGCCCGATCATGCGGCGGATGTTGCGGAATGCCATGCGATAGGCGAGATGATTTGCAATGCGCAACGACAGCGGCGGCGTCCTGCCCTCGATCCGGCAATCGACCATGCGGTAGCCGACCCCGATCGCACGGCGGTAGACCCATTGCTGGAGCGGTGTCGCATCCTTCAGCGCGATGGTGATGGCGGAATAGAATTTTTCCCAGATGCGCGGCACCGCGAGGAAGATGGTCGGCTGCACCTCGCGCAGATTGTCCGGCACCGTCTCCGGGCTTTCGGCAAAGTTCATCACCGAGCCGAGGGCGACAGAGATGTAGTAGCCGCCGATGCGCTCGGCGACATGGCAGAGCGGCAGGAAGATCAGCCGGTCTTCGTTCTCCCGTGCCGGGATGAAGTCGTTGGCATGCCGCATCTGGTGCGTGACGCTGCGGTTGGCGTGCATCGCGCCCTTGGGGGGACCGGTCGTGCCGGACGTATAGACAAGGACCGCGAGATCGCTCGGGCTGCGGCTGTCGATCATCTCCTGCCACAGTGCTTCGCGACCGACCATATGATTGCGCCCGAGCGCGCGAAACTCGTCGAGCGACATCACCATGTCGTCGGAGAAGCCGCTGAGGCCCTCCATGTCGAACACGACGATCCTTTGCAGGGTCGGGCAGCGTGTGCGGCAGGTGAGGATCTTGTCGAGCTGCTCCTCGTCCTCGGCGAAGATCACCTTCGTGCCGGAATCGTTGACGAGATACTGGACCTGGGACGATGCATCGGTCGGATAGATTCCGGAGGAGACGCCGCCGGCGCACAGGATGCCCATGTCGGCATAGACCCATTCCGGCACGGCATTGGCGATGATGGAGGCGACGTCGCCGGGCATGAAACCGATCGCGCGAAGCGCGTAGACGATCTCCTTCGAGATCTCCAGCCATTCGCGCCAGCTCGTCGGCTGCCAGATGCCGAACTTCTTCTCGCGGATCGCCGGCCTGTCGCCCCGCGTCTCCGCGGCACGCAAGAAGCTTTTCGCGATCGTATCAGCGACCGTCAGCACCGCCGGCCGGGCCATGCGCCTCTCCTCCTTGTCGCTTTCCGCTCCGCTGCCTGCCTTGCCGGCGGTCTATGTCTTGCGGATGGGCAATGCCATTTAACGCCAATTCCTGCTTTAACGCCAAAACTTCCTTTGACGCCGAGTCTTCCAGCGCCGAGTCCCCTAACGCCGAATCTTCTAACGCCACGTCTTCTTCTTCTTCCAGCGCCGCTCGCCTCGCGCGCCCGCTTCCTTGGCACCAAGGTAGAATTCCTGGATGTCCTGGGAATGCATCAAGCGGTCGCAGCTGTCGTTCATGACGATCCGGCCGATCTCCAGCACATAGCCGTAATGCGCCGTCTCCAGCGCCACCTTGGCATTCTGCTCGACCAGCAGGATCGACATGCCCTGCTCCTCATTGACCCGGCGGATGATCGTGAAGATCTCCTTCACCAGGATCGGCGACAGGCCGAGCGAGGGCTCGTCGAGCAGCAGCAAGGTCGGCCGGTTCATCAGCGCGCGACCGATCGCGAGCATCTGCTGCTCGCCGCCGGAGAGCTGGCCGGCCGGCTGGTCGATACGCTCCTTCAGCCGCGGGAAATAGCCGTAGACGCGCTCCAGATCCTCCGCGACGCCGTCACGGTCCTTGCGCGGATAGGCGCCCATCATCAGGTTCTCGCGCACGGAGAGGAACGGGAACACCTCGCGCCCCTCCGGCACGTGGCTGAGGCCCAGCCGCACGATTCGGTCGGCCTCCATGCGCTGGATCGGCTTGCCCATGAACTCGATCGTGCCCTTCTGYGGATCGAGAATGCCGGAGATCGTCTTCAGCACCGTGGTCTTGCCGGCGCCGTTGGCACCGAGCAGCGTCACGATGCGGCCGCGGGGCACCTCCAGCGAGATGCCGCGGATCGCCATGATCGGTCCGTAATAGCTCTCGATGTTGGAGAGCTTCAGGATGATGTCTGGAGTCGCCGCGGCATCCATCGCATCAGGCTCCCAGATACGCGGCGACGACGTCAGGGTGCTGCTGCACCTCGGCCGGCGAGCCCATCGCCAGCACCCGGCCATAGTTCAGCGCGATGACGCGATCAGAGACGCGGTTGACCAGCGACATGTCGTGCTCGACCATCAGCACGGTGACGCCGAGCTCGTTCTTCATGTCGCGGATCCAGAACGACATGTCGTCGGTCTCCTCGACATTGAGGCCCGAGGACGGCTCGTCGAGCAGGATCAGCTTCGGCTCCGAGCACAGCGCCCGCGCCAGCTCGATCACCTTGCGCACGCCGTAAGGAAGGCCCGAGATCAGTTTGTCGCGATAGGGTTCGAGGTCGAGGAACTCGATCACCTGCTCGACCCGGCGGCGATGCACCTTCTCGTTGGCGCGCACGCTGGGCAGGAACAGCAGTTCCTGCCAGAGCTGCGTGGTGGAATGGCGGTGACGTCCGACCAGGAGGTTGGACAGCACGGTCGCATTCTCGAACAGCTCGATGTTCTGGAAGGTGCGGGCGATGCCGAGTCTTGCGATATCGTAAGGCGGCTGCTCGGTGATGTCCTGGTCCTCGAAGAAGATGCGGCCCGAGGTCGGCCGGTAGATGCGCGAGATCAGGTTGAAGATCGAGCTCTTGCCGGCGCCGTTGGGACCGATGATCGAGAGGATTTCGCCCTTCTCCACCGCGAACGACACCGCATCGACAGCCTTTAGGCCTCCGAAATGCAGCGACAGATTCTCGGCGCGGAAATAGCTCATCGGTTGCGCTCCGACTTCACGTAGATCTTCTGCCGCTTGAAGGTGGCGCGCTTGTAGAGCGGGAAGAGCTGGAAGAAGAGCTTGATCTTGAGCCAGCGGCCGTAGAGCCCGAGCGGCTCGAACAGCACGAACAGCACGATGATGATGCCGTAGATCGCGCCCTTCAGCCCGTTGAGCGAGGCGAAGGCTGCGACCCTGGACTGGACGTCGGCCGCTCCTTGCGCACCGGCACCGAAAGCGGCGGCAATGCCGGCGATGATGCCGGGCATGTCGTCCTTCAAATAGGTCAGGAACGGGTCGATCATCACGATGAAGATCGCGCCCAGCACGGCGCCGTGCAGGCTGAAGCTGCCGCCGATCAGGATCACGATGATGAACTCGATCGAGAGCTGGAGCGTGAACATCTCCGGCGAGATGAAGGAGAGCTTGTGCGCGAACAAGACGCCGGCAAAGCCGGTGATCGCCGCCGAGATCGCAAAGGACTTCACCTTGTAGAGCGCGACGTTGACGCCCATGCTGCGCGCCGCAGTCTCGCTGTCGCGGATCGCGACGAAGGCCCGGCCCGTCGGCGAGCGCAACAGATTGAGCGTGCCGACGATGGTCAGCACCAGCACGGCGAGACACAGGAAATAGAAGGTCGGGCTGTCACGCGGCACCGCGACGCCGAGCAGCGACAGCGTCTTGACC
>NZ_JBFUES010000689.1:0-4236 GCF_056403875.1 Bradyrhizobium sp. P2_E8 | reverse complement strand
GGGTTGTTGGCCGCATGCCCCTTAAATGCTTATCGGAACGGATGAATTCTCTTGGCATCTGGTATGCCAAGAGTTAGAATTGGACCTGTTCTAAAGAAGGTTGACGGGACTCATCGATGAGCCATGACGTGCACGAGGTCCGCTCGTTCGAACACCCGGGCGAGGGACGGAAGCGAGCCAAGGCCACGCCCAAGGGGCGGCAGGTCGATCCCACGGCCGCACACGAGATCGAGCAGTTGCTCGGCGATCGCCCGCGGCGGCGCGACCTCCTGATCGAATATCTCCACCTGATCCAGGACACATATCACCAGATCTCGGCGGCGCATCTCGCCGCGCTTGCCGACGAGATGAAGCTCGCTTTCGCCGAGGTGTTCGAGACCGCGACTTTCTACGCGCATTTCGACATCGTGAAGGAAGGTGAACCTGACATCGCGCCGCTGACGATCCGTGTCTGCGATTCTCTCACTTGCGCGATCCTGGGCGGCGAGAAGCTGCTCGCGGATTTGCAGAGCGCGTCGGGTCCCGGCATCCGCGTCGTGCGCGCGCCCTGCGTCGGCCGCTGCGACACCGCACCTGCCGCGGAAGTCGGACACAACTTCGTCGATCATGCGACCGTCGCCAATGTGATGGCGGCCGCGAAGGCCGGCGACACCCACGCGCATCTGCCCAAATATATCGGCTACGACGCCTATGTCGCGGGCGGCGGCTACAAGCTGCTCAATCGCGTTCGTTCGGGTGAATTGCCGAAGGACGATCTGCTGAAGGCGCTCGACGACGCCTCGCTGCGCGGCCTCGGCGGCGCCGGCTTCCCGACGGGCCGCAAATGGCGCGCGGTGCTGGGCGAGCCCGGTCCGCGGCTGATGGCGATCAACGGCGACGAGGGCGAGCCCGGCACGTTCAAGGATCGCGTCTATCTCGAAAGCGATCCGCACCGCTTCATCGAGGGCATGCTGATCGGCGCGCATGTGGTGCAGGCCTCCGACGTCTACATCTACCTGCGCGACGAATATCCGGCCTCGCGCGAGATCCTGGAGCGCGAGATCGCAAAGCTGCCGCCGGATGGCCCGACGCTGCACATGCGCCGCGGCGCCGGCGCCTATATCTGCGGCGAGGAATCTTCGCTGCTCGAGAGCATCGAGGGCAAGCGCGGCCTGCCCCGGCACAAGCCGCCTTATCCGTTCCAGGTCGGCCTGTTCGGCCTGCCGACGCTGATCAACAACATCGAGACGCTGTGGTGGGTGCGCGACATCGTCGAGAAGGGCGCCGACTGGTGGAAGGGCCACGGCCGCCACGAGCGTCATGGCCTGCGCAGCTTCTCGGTCTCGGGCCGCGTGAAAAAACCCGGCATGAAGCTCGCGCCATCAGGCATCACCGTGCGCGAGCTGATCGACGAATATTGCGGCGGCATGGCCGACGGCCACACCTTCTACGCCTACCTGCCGGGCGGCGCGTCCGGCGGCATTTTGCCGGGATCGATGGACGACATCCCGCTCGATTTCGGTACGCTGGAGAAATACGGCTGCTTCATCGGCTCGGCCGCGATCGTGATCCTGTCGCAGAAGGACAGCGTGCGCGCAGCGGCTCTGAACCTGATGAAGTTCTTCGAGGACGAGAGCTGCGGCCAGTGCACGCCGTGCCGCGTCGGAACCCAGAAGGCGGCGCTGTTGATGCAGAAGCCGGTCTGGGACCGTGCCTTGCTGGAAGAATTGAGCCAGGCGATGCGCGATGCCTCGATTTGCGGGCTCGGACAGGCCGCATCGAATCCGCTTGCCACCGTGATCAAATATTTCCCTGACGAGTTCAAGGAAGCGGCCGAATGACCAAAATCACGTTCGAGCTCGACGGCAAGCAGGTCGAGGCCAGTCCCGGCGAGACCATCTGGCAGGTCGCAAAACGCCAGGGCCGCGACATCCCGCATCTGTGCTATTCGCCGGCGCCCGACTATCGCCCCGACGGCAATTGCCGCGCCTGCATGGTCGAGATCGAGGGCGAGCGCGTGCTCGCCGCATCCTGCAAGCGCACGCCGTCGGTCGGCATGAAGGTGAAGACCGAAAGCGCGCGCGCAGTTTCGGCGCAGAAGATGGTGATGGAGCTGCTCGTCGCCGACCAGCCGGCGCGCGAGACCTCGCACGATCCGGATTCGAAGTTCTGGCACTGGGCCGAGACCACCGGCGTCACCGAGAGCCGCTTTCCCGCCGCCGAGCGCTGGGCGACCGACGCCAGCCATCCGGCGATGCGCGTCAATCTCGATGCCTGCATCCAGTGCGGCCTGTGCGTGCGCGCCTGCCGCGAGGTCCAGGTCAACGACGTCATCGGCATGGCCTACCGCAATCATGGCTCGAAGATCGTGTTCGACTTCGACGATCCCATGGGCGAGTCCACCTGCGTCGCCTGCGGCGAATGCGTGCAGGCCTGCCCGACCGGCGCGTTGATGCCGGCCGTGATGCTCGACGAGAAGCAGACCCGCGTCACCTATGCCGACAGGAAGGTGGACTCGCTCTGCCCGTTCTGCGGCGTCGGCTGCCAGGTCACCTACGAGGTCAAGGACGAGAAGGTGATCTATGCGGAGGGCCGCGACGGTCCCGCCAACCGCAACCGTCTCTGYGTCAAGGGCCGCTTCGGCTTCGACTACATCCACCATCCGCATCGCCTGACCAAGCCGCTGGTGCGGCTGCCCAATGCGAAGAAGGATGCCAACGACCAGGTCGATCCGGCCAATCCCTTCACCCATTTCCGCGAAGCGAGCTGGGAGGAAGCGCTCGACATCGCCGCCAAGGGTCTCGTCAAGATCCGCGACACCAACGGCGTGAAGGCGCTCGCCGGGTTCGGCTCGGCCAAGGGCTCGAACGAAGAGGCCTATCTGTTCCAGAAGCTGGTGCGCACCGGTTTCGGCTCCAACAATGTCGACCACTGCACCCGGCTGTGCCACGCCTCGTCGGTGGCGGCGCTGTTCGAAGGCCTGAGTTCGGGCGCCGTGTCGGCGCCGTTCTCGGCGGCGATGGACGCCGAGGTCATCATCGTGATCGGCGCCAACCCGACCGTGAACCATCCGGTCGCCGCCACCTTCATCAAGAACGCGGTCAAGCAGAATGGCGCCAAGCTGTTCGTGATGGACCCGCGCCGGCAGACGCTGTCGCGCCATGCGACCAAGCATCTGCAGTTCAAGCCCGGCTCCGACGTCGCCATGCTGAACGCGATGATCAACACGATCATCACGGAAGGCCTGACCGACGACCAGTACATCGCCGGCTATACCGAGGGCTTCGAGGACCTCAAGGAGAAGATCAAGGAGTTCACGCCGGAGAAGATGGAAGCGATCTGCGGCGTCCCGGCGCAAACGCTGCGCGAGGTTGCGCGCACCTATGCGCGGGCAAAGTCGTCGATCATCTTCTGGGGCATGGGCATCAGCCAGCATGTCCACGGCACCGACAATGCGCGCTGCCTGATTGCGCTCGCGCTGATCACCGGCCAGGTCGGCCGCCCCGGCACCGGTCTGCATCCGCTGCGCGGCCAGAACAACGTGCAGGGCGCCTCCGACGCCGGCCTGATCCCGATGTTCCTGCCGGACTACCAGCCGGTCGGCCGCGACGACTTGCGCGGCGCCTTCGAGAAGCTGTGGCAGCAGGATCTCGATCCCGTGCGCGGCCTCACGGTGGTCGAGATCATGAACGCGATCCATGCCGGCGAGATCAAGGGCATGTATATCGAGGGCGAGAATCCCGCAATGTCGGACCCCGATCTCCAGCATGCGCGCCACGCGCTCGCCATGCTCGACCATCTCGTGGTGCAGGATCTCTTCGTCACCGAGACCGCGTTCCACGCCGACGTCATCCTGCCGGCCTCGGCCTTCGCCGAGAAGGACGGCTCCTTCACCAACACCGATCGCCGCGTGCAGCTCGCGCGCCAGGTGATCAAGCCGCCGGGCGATGCGCGGCAGGATCTCTGGATCATCCAGGAGATCGGCAAGCGCATGGGCCTGCCGTGGAATTATGCCGGCCCCGGCGATGTCTACACCGAGATGGCAGAGCTCATGCCGTCGCTCAAGAACATCAGCTGGGAACGGCTGGTGCGCGAAGGTGCCGTCACCTATCCGGCGGACGATCCGAACAAGCCGGGCAACGAGATCATCTTCACCACCGGCTTCCCGACCGCGAGCGGGCGCGGCAAGATCGTGCCGGCCCACGTCATCCCGCCGGACGAGCTTCCCGACGCCGAATATCCGATGGTGCTCTCGAC
>NZ_JBFUES010000688.1:0-4253 GCF_056403875.1 Bradyrhizobium sp. P2_E8 | reverse complement strand
GAAACGCACGTCGGAGTTCGCGACGTAGATGCGGTCCTGGTCGGCGGCCGAGCCCCATTCGCTGCCGCCGAGGGCACCGCCCTTGCCGACCCGCGTCTGCCACAGGATCTTGCCGCCATCATCAGGGTCGAGCGCGTGCACGACGCCGGACTTCTGCGCGATGGCAAGAACACGCCTGCCGTCGCGCAGGGTCACGAGGATCGGCGACTGGCCGAAATCGTGATCGGGGCCGTGCTCGTCAGGACAATTGGTCCTGTCCGCACCGTAGCACGCCACGATGAAGGCGTCCTTCGGGGTCGCCTGTTGCTTCCAGAGCAGCTTTCCGGTCGCAAGCTCGAACGCGAGGATCGCATCGGCGGTTGCGGCCGGCGGATTCGAGTAGGAGTTGCTGGTCGCGACGTAGACGGCGTTGCGCTTCGGATCGATCGTCGGCGCCGACCACACCGCGGCGCCGGACGGGCCGAACAGCTGCGTGCCTCTCGTATTCTTGCTGGTCGGATGCGGCACTTCCGGGATCGTGTAGGCCTGCCACACCGGCTTGCCGGTCAGGGCCTCCAGCGCCACCACGCTGCCGCGGAAAGTGCAGCATTCGTAACTGGCTTGCGAGCCGGCGGCCTCCTCGAGCGAGGACACCGGCACGTAGAGCACGCCGGAATGCAGCGTCGGCGCGCCGGTGATGCGCGCGGTCGGATGCTCCTCGACCTTCGTCTTCCAGATCAGCGCGCCGGTCAGCGCGTTCACGGCATAGGCATTGGCGCGCAARTCACCGAAGAAGATCGCGAACTGATCGGTACCGGGAAGCGGCGCGAAGCTGATCGCGGCGCGCACCGCGGCATCGGTCGGCAACGTCCACAGCGTGCAGCCGCTTCGCGCATCGAGCGCGTGCACCTTGCGGTCGGTACCGCCGATGAACAGCAGGCCGCCGACGATCGTCGGCGGCGCAAACGACACCGAGGCGCCGGGAAAGGCGTAAGCCCATTTCAGCCGCAGGCGCGGCACCTCTTCCGCGGTCAGCCCCGCCATGTCGGCCGGCTGGAAGCGGCTATTGCCAGCGTCGACGCCCCACCCGTTCCAGCGTGGACCGTCAAGCGGTTGCGGAAAGGCACTGACCTGCTGCGCGCAGCGCCCCTGCGCTTCGATCGCAGCGTCGCCAGCCGCAGTCTTGCCGGTGACGAAGGCAGCAATCGCGCGGCGATCCTCGTCGCTACGCTCCTTCGCCATCGCCGCCATGCTGCCGGAGGTCAGTGTCCCCAGCACATGATCGAACGACATTCCCTGCATGGCGCTGCGGCCCGGCACACGGCTTTGGGCATTGCCGGCATCGTGACATTGCGCGCAGTGGCTCGCGTAGAGCGCAGCGCCCTCCTGCTGCGCCAGCGCCGGCGCGCAGCACCAGATCAGCATGGCGACGACCACAACGCTTTGTCTCATGGCGTGCTCCGGCACCGTCACCGCAACGCGAGACGGCTTCATGCAACCCGAAATGTAGCGCGACGGCAATCACTGAGGCAACGGACGTTCCGGCTGCGTCCGTCACATCCCCGTGGCAACGCGGACGCGATCGGGCAATTCATCCAGCCGCCAGAGCCCGAGGCTCTTGTCGCGCCAGCCACCGCCGCCCTCCTCGCAGCGCTCGTTGATCAGTTCGCGCGGCGCCGGCCAGTTGAACGGCGCCGTCTCCATGTTCAACGCGCGCCAGTCGCCGTCCTCGCAGTCGCGATTTGCATCCCATTGGGGAAACGTCGTGACCATCAGGAAGCGCGCGCCGCTCGCACGAAAGTTCGTGACGGCGCGGGCGATGTTGTCGAAGCTCAAATGAACCAGGCAGTCACGGCACAGGATCAAGTCGGCGGCCGGCAGCGCATCGCGCGTGATGTCCGCAACGCGGAAGCGACCTGCCAGTTCACCTCGTGCCGCGCGCTCGCTATTGGCCTCGATCAGCGACGGCACGATATCGATGCCGATGTAGTCGAGATCGAGCTTCATGCGGCCGATCCAGCCCGCATCGCCGCAGGGCGCATCGAGCAGCGAGCGCGCGCCGAGCCGTTGCAGCAGTGCAGGAAGCGCGTGCCGGATCGCGGCCGTGGCGGGATCCTCCGAGCCGAGGCCCGAGACCGAAGTGGCCGCGCCCCACAGGTTGGTCCGCTCGATCCGCTCGAACCGCGCGGCGAGATCGAGGCCCGCGAAATTGTCGCGGTCGGCAACGAAGCGTTCGTGGGCGAGCACGGGCGGACGATTGGGGATCATCAGAGAGCACGCGAATCGAGATTCCGGCGCAAACGCACTATACAAGGAGAGCCTGCTGTCCGAAATGGTCCGCAAGCGAACCCGCTCACCTCATCCGTCTCGTTGGAATTTTCATGCGCCCCACCACCGCACGAGAGAAGGCCAAAATGGTCGCCGGTGCAGCTACGGCCGTCATCATGACGGCCGTGCTGTTCGTCATCGTGCTTGCATTTCTGCTGCCGCAATAGGCGCTATCGGCACGGCGGACGGATGCCGCCGCGCGGACTCAGGCGGCGCGCACCGTCCGGAGGAATTTGCCGACTTCGTCCTTCAGCCGGTTGCTGTCGGTCGCCAGCATCTTTGCGGTCGAGAGCACCTGCGAGGAGGCCGAGCCGGTTTCGGCCGCGCCGCGCTGCACGTCGGTGATGTTCGAGGAGACCTGCTGGGTGCCGTGAGCGGCCTGCTGCACGTTGCGCGAGATCTCCTGGGTCGCGGCGCCCTGCTCCTCGACGGCCGCGGCGATGGTCGACGACACTTCCGAGAGCCGCTCGATCGTCGCGGAGATATCGCGGATCGCGTTGACGGATTCCTGGGTCGCGGTCTGGATGCCGGAAATCTGCTGGCTGATCTCGCCGGTCGCCTTCGCGGTCTGCTCGGCCAGCGTCTTCACCTCGGAGGCGACGACCGCGAAGCCGCGGCCGGCCTCGCCGGCGCGCGCGGCTTCGATCGTGGCGTTCAGCGCCAGCAGATTGGTCTGGCCGGCAATGGTGTTGATCAGCTCGACGACGTCGCCGATTCGCGTGGCGGCAACCGAAAGCTCGCTGACGCGCTCGGTCGTGGTGCGCGCCTGGTTGACGGCTTCGCCCGCCATCCGCGCCGATTCCTGCACCTGCCGGCTGATCTCGTTGACCGAGGAGGACAGCTCTTCCGTCGCGGTCGCAACCGACTGCACGTTGCCGGTGGCTTCGCCTGAAGCGGCCACGACGACCGAGGTCAGCTCCTGCGCGCGCTGCGCGGTGGTGGCCAAGGTCGAGGACGACGCCTCAAGCTCGGTGGACGCGGACCCGACCGTTTCGATGATCTCGCCGACCGCACGTTCGAAGCCGTCGGCCAGGTTGACCATGTCGCGGCGGCGCTGCTCGGCGGCCTGCTTCTCGGCTTCCGCCTGCGCCGCCTTGAGCCGCTCCACTTCGAGCCCGTTGGTCTTGAACACTTCGACGGTCCTGGCCATGTCGCCGATCTCGTCGCGGCGATCCTTCTCGGGCACCTCGGTCTTGAGATCGTTGCGGGCAAGGCCTTCCATGGCGAGCTTGAGCCGGGCGATCGGCCGGGACATCGCATTGAGGCCGATGAACAGCGCGATCGCGATGCCGAGGATCAGGCCCCCGGCGCTGACGCCCATCACGGTCCAGGTCGCGGAGCGGGCGTCGCGGTTGATGGCTTCCTTGCGCTTGGCAACCGCCTGCGCGGTCTCGGTCACGAACTGGGCGATGCGGGCCAGGGCCGCATCCATCACCGGGTCGCACTCCTTGTGCGCCCGGTCTGCGGCCTTGGCATTGTCTTCCGAGGTGCTGGCCTGCGAGCCAGCCTTCAGCACCGGATCGCAGCCGGCGAACACGGCTTTCAACTGGTCGCCGATGCTCCTGATCTGGCTCGCGCGCGTTGGGTCGTCCTGCTCCGCCGCGTCCAGATATTGGCGGATTTCGTCGCGGTTCTGGGTCGCGATCTTGAGACGGTTGGCGTTGCCGGCCTCAGTCGCCTCGGTGAAGACCGCATAGAGCGCCGCGTGATAGGTCTCGGCGCGGCGCTGGGCGCGGGTGAGGTTGAGCGCCGACGACTGCGTGGCGGAGAGCTCGGCAAACCCGTCGACGGTCGCAGCGAGTTCGCGCGTGCCGAAGGTGGCGACGCCAACCATCGCACAGCCCATCACGGCCACGATCAGCGCGACCTTCCACACGATCTTCAAATTGTTCAAAAAGCTCATCGCAAGATCCAATGATGTCCAGTCGAGGGCGTAATCCCAGCAA
>NZ_JBFUES010000687.1:0-4260 GCF_056403875.1 Bradyrhizobium sp. P2_E8 | reverse complement strand
CGACTATGCTGCCGTGATCGAAGGCCAGCGCGCCGGCAATATCCATATCGCCAGCTACGGCTCGGCCTCGTTCGCCCGCGCCCGCCTGACCGGCGTCAAGACCGACGCCTTTGCCAACGACATCAACTCGGACGGCTCGACCGGCTACTATTCGGTGTTCTTCGTCAAGGCGAACAGCCCCTACAAGAGCATCGATCAGCTCAAGGGCAAGAACCTCGGCCTCGTCGACCCGAATTCGACGTCCGGCAACAATGTGCCGCGCTTCGAGCTCGACAAGATGGGCATCGCGGACGCCGACACCTATTTCAGCAAGGTCGTCTTCACCGGCAGCCATGAGAACGCGATCCTGGCGCTGGCGCAGGGCACGGTCGACGTTGCGGCCAACCAGTGGACCAGCGACGACGATTCGACGCTGGCGCAGATGCTGACCAAGGGTATGCTGAAGAATGCCGACGGCTCGCCGATGAAGAAGGACGATTTCCGCATCATCCACAAGTCGGCGCCGATCATCAACGGCCCCTATGCATATAATTCGGACCTGCCTGATGACGCCAAGGCGGCGATCGCAAAGGCGTTCTTCGATGCGCCGGCCAAGGACAAGGCGGCCTTCGACCGCCTCCAGGACGGCCAGAAGAAGGGTTTTCATCCCGCCACCACCAAGGATTGGGATGGCACGATCGAGCTGATCAAGTTCGTCGATGCACTGCGTAAGAAGAAGGCGTCCTGAGTTTCGGGACGAGCTACTTGAGCCGGGTCGATGGACCCGGCTCTTTCTCTTTGATCGGCCACTTTTCCTGAACAGATGACCGTCGCGGTTTCGATCCTGCCTGAGCAGCAACTGGCTGCGCTGAACGCCGCTTATGATCAGGCGGTCGCGCGCCGGCGGCTCCGTCTCTTGCTCGGCGTTGTGGTATTCGCCGCCGCGCTGCTTCTCGCCGCGATCGGCGCCGAAGTTAACCTGCGCACCCTCTTCACCTATTTCGGCAACTTCGTCAGCTATTTCGATCGCATCCTCACGCTCGACAACGGCCAGCGGGTCTGGACCGATGTCGGCGAGTGGCTGTGGGGCTGGCGCAAATGGCTGAAGATGCTGGGTGAGACGCTGCTGATCAGCTATGTCGGCACGCTGATCGGCGCGACCTTCGCCTTCGTCCTGAACTTCTTCGCGGCGGAAAACACCTCGCCCGCGCCCTGGCTGCGCTTCACGGTGCGGCGCCTGCTCGAGTTCGCGCGCACCGTCCCGGGCATCGTCTTCGCGCTGATCTTCGTGATCGCCTTCGGGCTCGGGCCGATGGCCGGGGTGCTTGCGATCGCGATCCATTCGACCGGCGCGCTTGGAAAGCTGTTCTCCGAGATCGTCGAGAACGCCGACATGAAGCCGGTCGAGGGCATCCGCTCCACCGGCGCGAGCTGGCTGTCGTGCATGCGCTTTGCCGTCGTGCCGCAGGTGACCGCGGGCTACGCCAGCTACGCGCTGCTGCGCTTCGAGATCAATGTCCGCGAAGCCTCCGTGATGGGCTTTGTCGGCGCCGGCGGCATCGGCCAGGAGCTCGTCGTCGCCATCCGCAAATTCTACTATTCGGACGTCAGCGCCATCCTGCTCACCATCATCGTCACCGTCTTCGTCATCGACATCACCACCGGCTGGCTGCGCGGCCGCCTGTTCGGCAAGGAGGCGCGGACGTGACGCGGCGGCACGAGGTCGACACGGCGCAGCTTCGCGCGCGCTATCCCGACGTGTTCGACCGGCCTGCTTCGGCGCGGCTCGCAATGCCGGCGATGATCGTCGCGGCGTTCGCGATCCTGATCTACGGCCTCGTCGATCTCGACTTCTCGCCGTCGCGCTTCCTCGCCGGCCTCAGCCAGCTCGGCTGGATCAGCCTGATGATGATCCCGCCCGATCCCGGCACCTCGCTGCCGATCTATCTGAAGGCGCTCGGCGAGACGCTGTCGATCGCCCTGCTCGGCACGACGCTCGCGGCGGTGTTTGCGCTGCCGGTAAGCCTGCTCGCCGCCCGCAACGTCGTGCCGTCGAACATCCTGCGCTTTCCGATCCGCCGTTTCCTGGATTCGATCCGCGGCGTCGACACGCTGATCTGGGCGCTGGTGTGGATCAACGTGGTCGGGCTTGGCCCCTTCGCCGGCGTGCTCGCCATCGCGGTGTCCGATTTCGGCGCCTTCGGAAAACTGTTCTCGGAGGCGATCGAGGGCGCTGACCAGAAGCAGGTCGAAGGCATCCGCGCCTCCGGCGGCAGTGCGTTGCACGAGATCCGCTTCGGCCTGTTGCCGCAGGTCTTGCCCGTGATTGCCGGCCAGGTGCTCTATTTCATCGAGTCCAACACCCGCTCGGCCACCATCATCGGCATCGTCGGCGCCGGCGGCATCGGCCTGCAGCTCGCCGAGCAGATCCGCGTGCTGGAATGGCAGAGGGTATCGTTCCTGGTCCTGATGATCCTGGTCGCGGTCGCCGCGATCGATTTCATTTCGGGCAAGCTCCGTTTCGCCATCATCGGAAGGCGCGCGGTGGCTTAAGTTGTTCTCTTCCCTTCGCCCCTTATGGGGGAGGGGGCGCACCGCCAATGCTGCGCGAGATGTCTACTGCATCCCCGCGCGCCGCAACCCTTCGAGATAATGCTCGCGGTCCTGCTCCAGCAGCATCGGCAGCTCGCTTGTGATCCAGGCGAGCGAGATGCCGGGCTGGGCGCGGCGCAAGCCTTCCAGCGCGGACGCGGCAAGGGCCGGATCACCCAACATGCCGGCGGCCGCCGTCAGCACGCGATGTGCGCCGACGAAATCGGCGCGCTGCCGCATCGATTCGCGCGCCATCTGCAAGCTTGCCTCGTAATTGCGGCCGATGAACTGGGCATAGGCGGCGACCCCGCAATAGATTGCCGCAAGCGGATCGCGTGGGCTCAGCCGCAGCGCGCGGCGCGCGGCGGCATCGCCGTCCTGCCATCGTCCCGCGTAGCACAGCGTGACGCCATAGAAGGCGTGCGCCATCGCGAAATTCGGATTGAGCCTCAGTGCCAGCTCGAACTCCGCCAGCGCGTCGTCGAAGCGGCGGCGGAACAGGTAGGTATAGGCGAGGCCGTGATGGGCCCAGGCGTCCTCGCGATCGGCCTCCACCGCCGCAAGCGCTGCGCGTTCGGCGACCGGTACGGTCGCGGCCATGTCGGCCCAGCCCATATGCGCGCCGAAGATATGGCTTGTCGCGAGCAGGCCCAGCGCCTTGCCATAAGCGGGATCGATCGCGACGGCCTTCTCGAGCAGCCCTTGCGCTGCCGCATTGTCCTCGCGGGTGATGCGCCAGTGGTGCGATAATGCGCGCATCACGAGGTCCCAGGCATCCAGGCTGCCCGGCGGCTTCTGCCCGGCGCGAAAGCTCTCGGCCGTATAGAGCTGCGGCTCGATCGCGGCGACGATCGCCTCGGTGATGTCGTCCTGCACGGCGAAGATGTCGGCAAGCTCGCGATCGTAGCGTTCGGCCCAGAGATGGCTGCCGGTCGAGACGTCGTTGAGCTGGGCCGAGATGCGCACGCGCTCGCCGCTCCGCCGCACGCTGCCTTCGACCACGTAGCGCACGCCGAGCTCGCGCGCGACCTCGTGGATGTGCACGGCGCGGCCCTTGTAGACGAAGGAGGAATTGCGCGCGACGACGAAGAACCAGCGCAGTTTCGACAGCGCGGTGATGATGTCCTCGCTGATGCCGTCGGAGAAATAGTCCTGCTCGCGGTCACCGCTCATGTTGGTGAAGGGCAGCACGGCGATGGCGGGCCGCTCGGGCAGCGCGAGTGCCGTCTGCGGCGCCTGTATCCACCGGCCGGGCTCCGGCGTGGCCGCTGCGAGCTTGGTCTCGACATCGCCGACGAAGCGAAATCCCTTGCGCGCGATGGTGCGGATCAGCGCCTGGCTCGCGCCGCTGTCGCCGACCGCCTTGCGTGCCGCATTGATCCGGCTGGTCAGGGTGGATTCGGAGACGCTGCGCCCGTGCCAGATCTTGTCGATCAGCTCGTCCTTGCTGACCACCCGGTCGCGGTTTTCCATGAGATGGACGACGAGGTCGAAAACCTGCGGTTCCACGGAAATGGGAACCTGCTCGCGGCTCAGCTCGCGCCGGTCGGTGTCGAGAAGATGGTCCCGGAACAAAAACTGCACGTCGAAAACTCAGACCTCACGACGACATCGGGCAATGATGAAATCAAATCCATTTCGACTCGAAGTCTGTGAGTCCGTCGAAGGGCCCGCCCGGTTCACCACAAT
>NZ_JBFUES010000686.1:0-4266 GCF_056403875.1 Bradyrhizobium sp. P2_E8 | reverse complement strand
GGCAGACCCTTGAGATCGGAGGCAAAGGCGAACACCTGCGTGATGTAGATCGGATATTCCCCCCGGGCGACGCGGCGAGCGTCGTTGCGCATATCGCGGCTGAAGACGGGTTTCTGCTCGGCCAGCTTTTCGTTGAACTCGGCGCCCATGTTGTTCTGGAGCACCGCGAACAAGGTGTTGCCGCTGCCGAGCGGACGCATGTCGTCGGACAGCAGCTTGCCCTTCCACTTCGGCGAATTCAGATCGTTCCAGCTCTTGGGAACGTCGTCGCCCTTGACAAGCCGTGTGTTGATCAAAATTCCCATCGGCTGGACGTAGGCGGGAACGCTGTGTTCGGTGGCCTTGAACGGCGGCCGCAGGTTCGCGGCATTCGGGACCGGCGGCAGTTTCTGGATGAAATCGCCGTTCTTGAGCTGCTCCTCGATCATGGTCGTGGTGACCATTTCGACATCGCCAAGATACCGTCCCGCCGATTGCTCGGTTCGGATGCGTTCGACCAGTTCGCTGGCGCGCAAATCGAGGCTCTCGACGGCGATGCCGTATTCCTTTTCGAACGATTTGACGACCGCTGTGAAGTAAGGCGCGCCGAGCGCCATATTGTAGACGACGACCTTGCCTTCCTTCTTGGCCGCGGCGACGACAGAATCCCAGGATGCATCCTGAGCCGACGCCGGCAATGCGAAACCGGCCGCCAGGGCAGCGAGGGCAATTCTCTTCAGCTTCAAGAACACTTCATCCTCCACGCGGTTTCTTATTTTGCCGATCGACCGCATCGATCAGGTGTCAGACTTCGATCACCACATATTGCTTCTCGATCACGACCGGGAACGTTTCGGCCTGAAGCTCGCCTTCGACGAGGGCCCCGCCCGGTTCTACCTTGAGGTCGTAGCTGCGAACCTTGGTGCGATCGGGCTCGCACCAGGATTTTCCGGTCCTTAAGTCGAACTCCCAGCCGTGCCAGGGGCAGCGCAACAGTTCGCCGCGCCGGCTGAACTGGTAGGACCCTGGCTCGCTGGATTCCACCAGACCGACGATGCGCCCCTTGCACAGCGATGCGCCCTCGTGCGGACAACGGTTGCTGACGGCGAAATACTCCCCGCCGACATTGAAGATGCCAATTTCCCGCCCTCCCACCTTCACCAGCATGCGCTGGCCGGCAGGAATGTCATCGACGGTTGCAACGACGTGCCGCGCCATCACGGCAGCCCGTAGAACGCCTGCGCGTTCCCATAGAGAAGCTGGTCGCGCTGCGCTTCGCTGAGGTTGGCGCGGAAAGCGTAGCGCGGATCGTCAAAGTCCCAATGCGGGTAGTCGGTCGAGAACAGCAAACGATCCCAGCCGATCCGGTCGAACAGATCGATCAGTTGCGCGGCAGTTCCGGGCTCTTCCATCGGCTGGGTCGTGAACCACACCTGTTCCCGGATATATTCCGACGGCGGCCGCTTCAGATGCGGCACCTCACTGCGCAGGCGCGACCAGTGCTTGTCCATGCGCGCGGTCAGCGACGGGATCCAGCCGAGCCCGCCTTCCATGATCACCACGCGAAGCTGCGGAAAGCGCTCGAACACGCCTTCGAACACCAGGCTGGTCAGGATCGCCTGCATGGTTTCCGCCACCGTATTGTGCTCTTCCATGTAGTAGGACGCCCAGCCTCCGCCGGTGGAAGGATGGCCATTGGTGCCGCCGACATGGATGGCGATCGGCAGATTGCTGCGCACCGCCGCCTCGAAAATCGCCCAGTAGCGGCGGCGGCCGAAGGGTTCGTCGGTCTTCGGCAATACCAGAATCTGGGTAAAGTTCGGATCGCCGGCCCGCGCGTCGATCTCGGCGACCGAAGCGCCGGTGTCCTCCTGCGCGATCAGGACCGATGCCCGCAGACGCGGCTCGTTCTTCACCCAGCGCTCGACCTGCCAGGTGTTCATGGCCTGCGTCAGCGCCACGCCGAAATCCAGATTGCGCTGGCTGCCGGGGTTCCAGCGCAGCGGAATCAACATGCCGGTCTCGACCCCATTGGGATCGAGATGCTGCGTGCGCATCAGCTCGAGGCTTGAGCCCGGCGGACCGCCCTCCTCGGGATAGGCATCGACCCGCGCCGCATCCGGCGACATCCGCGGATGCGACAGTGCCTCGGAAAACGCGTGGCGCAAATGGCTGCCATAGACCGAGAGATGGTCGATCCATTGTTTGGCAAGATACGGATGAACCTCGGTCCAGGAAGTCATCGCGGGATGGATATCGCAATCGATGATCCGAAGCCTGGATCTGGCGGCGCCGCTTCGCTCGAATTCGACGATGCTCATACGGCAATCTCCATGGCTCGATCGGCCTTCACCAGCCGCGGGTAGGTCGCAAGCGCATTGTCACTGACGATCTTGCGCAACAGGCTTGCGGAAAGCCCATCCGGCAGCGCCGCATCGCCGTCGAACTGCCAGTGTGGATAATCCGTCGAGAACAGGAACAGCTCGTCCGATCGCAGGTGATCGATCAGGCGCAGGATCGCCGCCGCCTCGTCGGTTGCGTCGATCGGCTGGACCGTGAAGCGAACGTGCTCGCGAACGATCTCCGATGGCGCGCGCGTCACCCAGGGTACTTCGGCGCGAACCCCTTTCCAGGTCTTGTCGGCGCGCCAGGCAAAGCCGCTCAGCCAGGTCAGTCCGGATTCGATCGCGACCACCTTGAGTCCGGGGAATTTGGCGAACACGCCTTCGGAGATCATGCTCTGCAACTGATTCTCGAAGGCGGCTGATTGCGACACATAGTCCTCGACGAAATAGGACGGCCATCCAACCGCGGTCGGCGCATAGCGGTAGGCGCTGCCGGCGTGAATTCCGACCGGCAGGCCAAGCTTCTCTGCCAGACGATAGATCGGCCACAATTGCCGCCGGCCGAGCGTAACTTCGCCCGATACCAGCATCAGCACCTGCACGAACCGCATGTCGTCCGCGCGCCGTTCGATCTCGGCGACGGCGTGTTCGGTGCTATGGGCCGCGATCACGATGGAAGCGCGCAACCGGGGATCGCGGCTCAGCCATTCATCGCGAATCCAGTCGTTGGTCGCCCGGCAGAACACCGCCGCCATGTCCTCGCTATGCATGACCTGGGCACCGTAGAGGCAATTAAGGATTCCAAACCGCTGCTGGTAGCGATCCAGCACATGTTCCTGCATCGCCTGCAGCGAGGCACCCGGCTTCTCGCCACCCGCGAGCTTCCAGTCGGGACGGCACGACAACGGCGCGTTCTGCGGATAGCTGGTGAGAGCGAGATTGAGCCGATCAAGCGCGCGAACGGACACCATTTCGCGCCAATATTCGTCGAGATACGGCAGCAGCACATTCATGCCAGGCACGGCCGGATGAAGATCGCAGTCGATCGCACCCGCGTACCTGCCCGGGGCCTTTGCATTGGCCATCTCGCCGTCTGCCATGAATACCACCCTGATGCATCGCCGGTTCTTGGTCAGCACTTGTGCCGGCGTCGGTTTTATGTTGATGCATCAATAAATGACATGTCAAGCAATTTGAGGTAGATCAATGCTGCGGGAACCGCGGCATTTTAGGTTGGCCGAGTTGCCGGGAGAATCCATCGATGCCTTCGACCAAGCAACTGACGGTCAACGATGCGCCGCCGAAACGTCCGCAACACTACGGCATCCTGGCGCAGGAGCACGTTGCAATGCTGGTATCAAATATCGGCGCGCGGCTGCTCCGCGGCACCACGGCCTATTATCGCAGCGCCTTTGACCTGAGCCTGACGGAATGGCGCATACTGATGGTGCTCAACAGCACCCAGTCGCTCAATGTCGGCGAGCTGTCGGGGGCGGCCGATCTGGACAAGGCGGCCGTGAGCCGCAGCCTCGTCTTGCTCGAGGAACGCAAACTGATTTCGGTCGAGCAGACGCGAACCCGTGGCCGCGCCGCGTTCGCCAAGCTGACGGCCGAAGGACGGAAGCTGTCCGAAAAATTGCTGGAGATCTCGCGTGAGCGCGAGACGCGGCTATTGCAGAGCTTCAGCCCTGCCGACCGGGAGCATTTGAAAGCGCTGCTTCAGCAGTTGTCGCAGGCCTTGGCCGGCGTCGATTGGGATCGCTAGTTCACGACCCGTCGCGACGTCGTCCCGCGCCAGCCTCTCACGCTCCAATCCATCGCGACGCCGGACTGAAAACGGGCGACTTCAAATCGGCCGTCAGTCGTGTTGTGAGAATGGGTTGTCTGAACGAAATCCGAAGATTCGTACTAAACTATTGAAATTGTTTGGAGCGGGTGAAGG
>NZ_JBFUES010000685.1:0-4266 GCF_056403875.1 Bradyrhizobium sp. P2_E8 | reverse complement strand
ACCCGGAACAATCGCTTACAGATCGAATACGATTCTTTTTCGAGGATTCCGCCTAACGCCTGCTTAATTTGCTGTTCGACGGAATGCCTAAATGATAGTCACTCCGGCCTGTCGGCCGGCCATCCACCGCTTTGTGCGGCCCGGCCGTTGCAAATCGCCGGGGTTTCCCGGCCAATCCCCTTAAGCCAGTGACCGGGCGCCAGCGTGATCGCCCGAACCTCGAGTTCCCAACAGATAGCCGCTCGTCATGACGCCGCCCGCCACCGCCTTGCCCGTCGAAGCGCCCCAGGCGTTCCTGGGGGTGACGCGCTCGCTCACCGACAAGCTCTGGCGCGACCGGCTGGATGCGCGTGGGGCGGCCCAGGCGCTCGCCATCGTGCAGCGGCACCAATTGCCGGAACTGCTGGCGCGGGTGCTGGCGGGACGCGGGGTCGACATCGACGCTGTGCCCGACTTCCTCGACCCGACCATCCGCAAGCTGCTGCCGGACCCCTTCACGGTGACGGAGATGGAGGCCGCCTCCAAGCGGATCGCGGATGCGGCACAGAAGGGCGAGAAGGTCGCGATCTTCGGTGACTACGACGTCGACGGCGCGACCTCGGCGGCGCTGCTGGCCTGGCACCTGCGCCATTGCGGGCTTGATCCGCTGATCCACATCCCCGACCGCATTTTCGAGGGCTACGGCCCGAACGTCGAAGCCGTGCGTGCGCTGGCGGCGAAGGGCGCCACGCTGCTCGTGACCGTCGATTGCGGCACCACCAGCATCGAGCCGCTGGCGGAAGCCAAGCGCCTCGGCATGTCCGTGGTCGTGATCGATCATCACCAGGCCGGCACGGAGTTGCCCGAGGTCGATGCACTGGTCAATCCGAACCGGCTCGACGATCTCTCGGGCCTTGGCCATCTCGCCGCCGTTGGGCTGGTGCTGGTGACGCTGGTCGCGGTCAATCGCGAATTGCGCCAACGCGGCTTCTGGACTTCCGAGATGCCCGAGCCTGATCTCCTGGGCATGCTGCATCACGTCGCGCTCGGCACGGTCGCCGATGTGGCGCCGCTGATCGGACTCAACCGCGCCTTCGTCGCCAAGGGGCTGATCGCGATGCGGCGGCGCGACCATGTCGGCCACACCGCGCTGATGGATGTGGCGCGGCTCAACGGCCCGCCGGAGGCCTGGCATCTCGGCTTCATGCTGGGGCCGCGCGTCAATGCCGGCGGCCGCATCGGCCGCGCCGATCTCGGCGTGCGGCTCTTGCTCGAAGGCGATAGTGTCGAAGCCGCGCGGATCGCCGCCGAGCTCGATCGCCTCAACACCGAACGTCGCGTCATCGAGCAGGCCGCCGAGGCACAGGCCGAGGCCGAGGCGCTGGCCTCGATCGGGCTGGAGGACAAGCTCGGCGTCATCGTCACGGCGTCCGAAGGCTGGCACCCCGGCGTGGTCGGCCTTGTCGCCTCCCGCCTGAAGGAGAAGTTTTCGCGGCCGGCCTTTGCGATCGCTCTCGAGCCCGGCGGCATCGGCACCGGCTCGGGCCGCTCGATCGCCGGCGTCGACATCGGCAAGGCGGTGCGGCAGGCGGTCACCGACGGCATCCTGCTCAAGGGCGGCGGCCACGCGATGGCCGCGGGCGTGACGCTGCGCAAGGAGAAGCTCGCCGAATTCCGCGCCTATCTCGAAAATGCGCTGGCGCGCGACGTCGCCGAGGCGCGCCACGTCAACGAGCTCTATATCGACGGCGCCGTCTCCGCGCGCGCGGTGACGACGGAGCTTGCGACCACGCTCAACCGCGCAGGGCCCTTTGGCAGCGGCAACCCGGAAGCGGTGCTGGCGCTGCCGGCGCACCAGCTCGTCTATGCCGATGAGGTCGGCCAGGCGCATCTGCGTCTACGCTTCAAGTCGGGCGACGGCGCCATCGTCAACGGCATCGCGTTCCGTTCGGTCGGACAAAAGCTCGGCAATGCGCTGGTCGCCAATCGCGGTCAGCAACTGCATGTCGCGGGATCGTTGTCGGTCGACCGTTACCAGGGCGCCGAGCGCGTGCAGTTCCGCGTCATCGACGTGGCGCTACCGGACCAGGGGCCATCCGTGATTAAGTAGCGGCCTCAAACAACAAAAAAAGGGAGTGAACATGGCAGGGCAGGTTGAGGGCAAGGTCGCGCTGGTGACGGGCGGCGCCTCCGGCATCGGCGAGGCGATCGTCGAGCTGTTCGCGCGCGAGGGTGCGACGGTCATTGCAACCGACATCGACGAGCTGCGCGGTCCCGAGCTCGCCAAGCGCATCACCAAGGCCGGCGGCAAGGCGATCTTCCTGGAGCAGGACGTCACCAGCGAGGAGCGGTGGATCGAGATCGTCGCCGAGATCGCGAAGCGCTACGGCCGGCTCGACATCATGGTCTCCAACGCTGGCATCGGCATTGCCGTGCCCTCGATCGTCGACATGACGCTCGGTGACTGGCGCAAGCAGAACGCGATCAACCTCGACGGCGTGTTTCTCTCGGTCAAGCATTGCCTGCCCTTGATGCGCAAGACCGGCGGCGGCTCGATCGTCATGATGTCCTCGCTAGCGGGCCTGCGCGGCTCGCCGGGGCTGTCGGCCTATTCGGCCACCAAGGGCGGCGTGCGGCTGTTTGCGAAATCGATCGCGATGGAGTGCGCGGCTGTGGGCGACGGCATTCGCGTCAACTCCGTTCATCCCGGCATCATCGACACCCCGATCTGGGGCAAGATCCCGACGGGGGCGACCGGCAACCAGGGCAATGCGCCGATCGATCCGGAGGAACGGGCCCGGGTCGTCACGCCGCTCGGCCGCGCCGGGCAGGCCGCCGAGATCGCCAGCGGCGTCTTGTATCTGGCATCAGATGCCTCGCGCTACGTCACCGGCAGCGAGCTCGTGATCGACGGCGGCATGAACGCCGGCGGCGTGCCACGGCGGCAATAGGCCGCCGCGCGGGCTGCGAAGGGCAGGGTGGCGCCCGCAGGGGCTGACGCGCAGGCGCCGGYCCTGTAGAAGGCGAGGAGCTTCCGACCGACAGGGGTTTCCTTCGCCATGGCGCACAGCCTTCACTCTTCGTCATCCACGCCAGCGCCATTCCGCTCGAACCGGCCGGACCTCGCCTCCGACGCGATCCGCACCGCGCGCGAGGACCTCGCCGCCTGCTTCCGCATGGCTGCACGCAACGGCTTCGAGGAGGGCATCTGCAACCATTTCTCGGCCGTGGTGCCGGGCCATGATGATCTGTTCCTGGTCAATCCCTACGGCTACGCCTTCCGCGAGCTGACCGCGTCAAAGCTGCTGATCTGCGACTTCCACGGCAACGTGCTCAACGGCGAGGGCGTGCCCGAGGCGACGGCGTTCTACATCCACGCCGAGATGCACAAGCGCCTGCCGCGCGCCAAGGTCGCCTTCCATACCCACATGCCCTACGCCACAGCGCTGTCGATGACCGAGGGCGATCCCCTGATCTGGGCCGGGCAGACCGCGCTGAAATTCTACGGCCGCACCGCGGTCGACCGCGACTACAACGGCCTTGCGCTCGACAACCGCGAAGGCGCGCGGATCGCGTCCGCCGTCGGCGATGCCGACATCGTCTTCATGAAGCATCACGGCGTGATGGTGCTGGCGCCGACCATCGCGGAAGCCTGGGACGATCTCTATTATCTCGAACGCGCCGCCGAGGTGCAGGTGCTGGCGATGTCGACGGGGCGCAAGGTGCTGGCCGTCGATCCCGCGATTGCGGCCGAGACCTACAAGCAGATGCGCGAGGGCGATTCCGAATCCGCGCGATTGCATCTGGCCGCGGTTCGTAGGCAGCTGGATGCTGAGGAGCCTCAGTACAGGCACTGACCCCAATCGCCGTCATTCCGGGGCGCGCGAAGCGCGAGCCCGGAATCCATCGCGCAGCAATCCAGGCGGACCAATGGATTCCGGGCTCGCGCCAAGTGGCGCGCCCCGCAATGACAAAGTGAGAGAGCGGGCGCTACGACCCCTGCCGCAGCCTCGCCAGCACCTTCAACCCGCCATAGCCGTCCGCCGGCGTGATCCCCGCGCGCTGCTGAAAATCCTTGATCGCCTTCATCGTGTCGTTGCCGACGCGGCCGTCGGTGCCGCCGGTGTCGAACCCGGCCTTGGTCAGCCGCGTCTGCATCTCCTGCACCTCGGCGAGCGTCAGCGCGCGCTCGGAGCCGGGGAAGGGCTGGATGAACGGCGGCGCCCCCAGGCAGCGGTCGCCGAGATGGCAGATCGCCAGCGCATAGTTCATCGAGGGGTTGTAGCT
>NZ_JBFUES010000684.1:0-4278 GCF_056403875.1 Bradyrhizobium sp. P2_E8 | reverse complement strand
GGCGTGGTCATGCCCGTGGTGTGGAAGAAGCGCTACGGCGCGGGCAGGGTGTTCTACTCCTCGCTCGGCCACCGCGCCTACGAGCTCGACGTCCCGGAGATCCGGACGATGATGACCCGCGGCATGCTGTGGGCGGCGCGCGAATGACAGGCGGCGCGGCGCAGCCGGTGCTTCGCGCCACGCTCGAGGATGTCGCGCGCGCGGCGGGCGTTTCGCTCGCCACCGTCGACCGCGTCGTCAACCGGCGCGAGGGCGTGCGCGCCAAGACGGTCGCGCGTGTCGAGGCCGCGGTGGCAAAGCTCGGCTATCGTGCCGACGTCGCGGCCGCGCGGCTCGCCCGCGGCCAGACGTTCCGATTCGCGTTCGTGCTGCCGACCGGCAGCAACAGCTTCATGACCAACCTGACCGAGCAGGTCCAGCGCGCCGCGGACTGGCTCGCCGGCCAGCGCGGGTTCATCGATATCCTCCATGTCGACGTGTTCGATCCGGACGTGCTGGCCAGTGCGCTGGAAAACCTGTCGCCGGCCTATCAGGGCGTCGCCGTCATCGCGCTCGACCATCCGAGGGTGCGCGCCGCGATCGACGAACTCACAGGCCGCGGGGTCGCCGTGGTGACCCTGGTGTCGGACGCGCCGAGCTCGCGCCGCCTGCACTATGTCGGTATCGACAACCCGGCCGCGGGGCGGACTGCGGCCACCCTGATGGGGCGTTTCCTGGCCGGCCGCGAGGGAGCGGTGGCCGTGATCGCGGGATCGCTGTCGCTGCGCGATCACACCGAGCGGCAGTTCGGATTTTACCAGATCCTGTCCAGCGAGTATCCGGATTTGCGCGCGCTCCCGGTCATCGAGGGTCGCGACGACAGCGACCGAACGCGGAAGCTCACGGCCGCGCTGCTGGCGCGCCATGCCGATCTCCGCGGCATCTATTGCTGCGGCGCCGGGAACCGCGGCATCGCCGATGCGCTCGAGGCCTCGGGACGCGCGCGCGATGTGGTCTGGATCACCCATGAGCTGACCCAGCACACGCGGCGTTTTCTGGTTCGCGGCACGCTCGATGCGATCATCAACCAGGACCCCGGCCACGAGGCGCGGTCTGCGGCGCGAGTCCTGCTCGCGCATTGCTCGGGGGAGCCTATCAGCCCCGACCAGGAACGCATTCGCATCGATATTTTTCTGCGGGACAATCTGCCGTAACTCCGGGCGGTTCAGCCTCCGCCTTGCCAGCCGGCGGTCGCGGAGACGGCGCGCGCGTGAGCGATCAGGGCCGTCGCTGTCGGACCTTTCAGGTCATCGTCGAGAATACCGATGGGTCCCATCATCGTGATGGCTGCGATCATGAACCCGGCCTGGTCGAAGATCGGCGCGGACAGGGAGGTGAAGTTCGGCAGCAGGGCGTCACGACAACGGCTGATGCCATCGCGCCGGATCGTGTCCATCATCTCCTCCACCTCGGCCTTGGTGGTTGGCGCGTCATCCACCCGCGTCTCGCGCGAGCGTTCCTCCTTGAGTTCCTGATCCAGCATCTCGCCGGTCAGCGAGCGCGGCAGATGTGCAAGGAAGTTTCGCCCGAGCGCAGACCGCAGCAGGCTCAGGACGCTTCCGACACGCAGCTCGATGATGGGCCGGCTGGCTCCGCCCTCGACGCGATAGATGATGGTCGGGCCACGATTGCCCCACACGCCGAGAAATACCGTGTGGCCGATCGTCGTTGCGAGTTCGGTCATGGCCGGCCGCGCGACGGCGAAGACGTCGAATTGCTCGATGGCCGCCATGCCGAGCTTCAATGCGTAGGGGCCGAGGGCATAGCAGCCAGTGTCGCTCTCCTGCCGGACGATGCCCACCGCCTGAAAGCTCACGAGATAATAGTGGACGTTGGCCGCTGACATTCCGGTGTTGGCGGCGATCATCTTCAGCGGCACGGGCCGCATTTCGGTCCTGAGGTAGTCGAGGATCTTGAAGCCGATCTCGATCGACTGAATGCCGCGCCGTCCGGGCCGTTCGGCCTTGCTGATTTTGCCGGGTTTGGCTCCTCGTGCGGACGCAGGCGCCGGATCCGGCGGGCGGGGGCGGCGCGGCTTCTTCACTGAAAATCCTTATAGATCAGGGTGTTATGGCGGGTGTCGTGTTGGCGCATTATTGGGCGCGTCGCGCCGGATATTCAAGCTTGCTGTATTTGACGACATCATACGTATATGACTAAATAAAATTGTGTGAAGCGGGGCTGGGTTTGGCCGCGGGCGCAAACAGGGGAATGACGATGGATGCACGAGCGACGGCGGTACCCGCCGACCAGAATCTGACGCGCAGCGAGGAGCGGCAGGTCGTTCTCGCCTCGACCCTCGGCACCGTCTTTGAGTGGTAGGACTTCTTCATCTACGGCTCGCTGGCCGTGTTCATGAGCTCGGTATTGTTTCCGCCGGACAACCCGACCGCCGCCGTGCTTGCTTCGCTCGGTGCTCTTGCGGCCGGCTTCGTGATCCGGCCGATCGGCGCAGTGGTCTTCGGCCGCATCGGCGATCTGGTCGGTCGAAAATATACCTTCCTCATCACCATCGTGATGATGGGAGGCGGCACGGCCTTGATCGGCTTCCTTCCCACCTATGCCAGCGTGGGTCACGCTGCATGGATTTCGCTGGTCATGCTGCGATTGATCCAGGGCCTCGCGGTCGGCGGCGAATATGGCGGCGCCGTCATCTACGTTGCGGAACACTCGCGCCCGGACAGGCGCGGGCTTCTGACCGGCTGGATCCAGATCACATCGTCGGTCGGGCTGGCGCTCTCCATCGCCGTCATCATCGGGACGCAGAGCGTCATGAGCGAGGCCGATTTCAAGGCCTGGGGATGGCGCGCTCCGTTCATCATCTCGATCGCGATGCTGGCGTTCTCGATCTACGTCCGCGCCAGGCTGCACGAATCGCCCGTCTTCACGCGTCTCAAGGCCGAGCGACGCCTGTCGAGGAGCCCGGTCAGAGACACCTTCGCCCGGTGGTCCAGCCTTCGCCTGGTGTTGATCGCGCTGTTCGGCGTGACCGCGGGCATGGGGTCCACCTATTTCACCGGCCAGTTCTACGTGATGATCTTCATGCAGCAGATCGCAAGGATCGACCTGCAAACATCCTACATCCTGATGGCCATCGGCCTCGTCATCGGTGCTCCCGCGTTCGTCTTCTTCGGCTGGCTGTCCGATCGGGTTGGACGCAAATGGCTGATGATGACGGGGCTCGTGCTGTCGGCGTTGTGCTACCGGCCGATGTTTTCGTCGCTGCTGGAGGCTGCAAATCCGCAGCTCGTGGCTGCCACGCGCAGCGCGCCGGTGATAGGGCACGCCGACACCACCAGCGAAGCGTGCAAGTTCGGCCTTGTGGCCGCGCTGCTGAGCTCGCACGGCGATCATGGCAAGCCCTGCGTCCAGGCCAAGAAGCTGCTGATCGGAAGCGGCATCAACTTCAGCTATGCCGCTCCGGTCGACGGCCAGGCCGTATCCATGACGGTCAATGGCAAAACGATTTCCGGATACGATGCGGCGGCTTATCGCAAGGCCTTGTCCGAGGCGGGTTACCCCGCCAAGGCGGATCCCGCAAAGGTGTCGTCGTCCTACATCGTCTTTCTGCTGGTCGTCATGACCGTCATCGTCGCGATGGTCTATGGGCCGGTGGCGTCGTTCCTGGTCGAGGTGTTCCCGGCGAACATCCGATACACGGCGCTTTCGTTTCCCTACCACATCGGCGCCGGCATCTTCGGTGGCTTCCTGCCGTTCTTTGCGACCTACCTTTCGCTCGCGGTCGGCGACGTGTTTGCGGGGCTGTGGTATCCGGTCGTCATTTGCACGGTCGTTGCCGTGGTCGGATCGATCATGCTGCCGAACCGGCCGCAAATCGAGACTGATCACTGAGTGTGACATGCTGGCGGGCCGCAGTAGCGGCCCGCTCTCCGCTTCCGTGCCCGGGATGACGTTATGGATATCAATCGACCGAATACGTACAAGGCGGCCGTCGTTCAGGCCGCGTCGGATCCGACAAGCTCGCTGAAGTCGGCACAAAAGGCGGCGGCCCTGATCGAGAAGGCCGCCGACGCCGGCGCCAGGCTGGTCGTTTTCCCTGAAGCCTTCATCGGCGGCTATCCCAAGGGAAATTCGTTCGGCGCTCCCGTCGGCATGCGCAAGCCCGAAGGACGTGAGGCGTTCCGTTTGTATTGGGAGGCGGCGATCGATCTCGATGGCGCGGAGGTCGAGACGATCGCCGCGGCAGCGGCCGCAACCGGTGCCTTCACGGTCATCGGC
>NZ_JBFUES010000683.1:0-4281 GCF_056403875.1 Bradyrhizobium sp. P2_E8 | reverse complement strand
GACTGGATCTGCTGGTCCTCCGGCGACAGCGGGGCGGCCCGGCGCTCGGTCTCGTTGCGGACGGCGAGAAACCCATCCTCCAGCCGCTGGGCGAGATTGCCCGGGTCGGAGGACGGTGACGAAATTGGCGGGGCGGCCGTGGCGGAGGCTGGTTTCGTCACGTTTTTCTCCAGACAGGACAAGAGAACGTTGTTGGCGTTGCCCGGTTCCAAAACCAAGGTTCGTCCTAGATAGGGGCTCCGTTACGGTATGAAAGTCCTCCCCGGTGATGATATTCGTGTCATCATGCAATGGGGCCGGTGCCAGCAGGACCGGCCGCCGAGGGGTTGTTCRCCGCCATTTTACTTTGGATGCACAACGGTTTGGGCTACATATATAGGTAGGTATCGGGTTAAATCGGCTGAGCCGGCCCGGAGTGATTGTTGAGGGCTCCGCCCCAGAAGGACATGGATATGAGCATCGAGGAATTCATCGCCAACGAAGTGAAGTCGAACGACGTGGTTCTGTTCATGAAGGGCACGCCGCAATTTCCGCAGTGCGGTTTCTCCGGCCAGGTCGTGCAGATCCTCGACCACCTCGGCGTTGGCTATAAGGGCCTCAACGTCCTCGAATCCGCAGAACTGCGCAACGGCATCAAGACCTTCTCCAACTGGCCGACCATTCCCCAGCTCTATGTGAAGGGCGAATTCGTCGGCGGCTGCGACATCGTCCGCGAGATGTTCCAGGCTGGCGAATTGCAGCAGCTCCTCTCCGAGAAGGGCGTCGCAGTCGCGGCCTGACGCGTGACCGCGCTGTCGCGCCGGATTGGCGGCGCGGAGCTCGAGGTCATCGTTGCTGACATCACGACACTGAGCGTTGACGCCATCGTCAACGCCGCCAACACGTCGCTCCTGGGCGGGGGCGGCGTCGATGGCGCGATCCATCGGGCAGCCGGGCCCGATCTGGTCGCCGAATGCCGGATGCTCCACGGCTGCAAAACGGGCGACGCCAAAATCACCAAGGGCTATCGGCTCAAGGCCGCGCACGTGATCCATACCGTCGGTCCGGTCTGGAATGGCGGCACGCTGGACGAAGACGATCTGCTCGCCTCCTGCTATCGCCGTTCGATCGAGCTGTGCGGGAAGCACAAGCTGACCTCGGTGGCATTTCCCGCGATTTCGACCGGCATTTTCCGCTTTCCCGCGGGCCGGGCGGCGGATATCGCCGTGCGCACGACAATCGAAGGGCTCGCCGTCGCGCCATCCGTTGCGCGCGTGGTGTTCTGCTGCTTTGCCGAGCCGAGCGCCAAGCTCCATGCCGAGGCGCTTGCGCGACACAGCAGCCCTTGTGCCTGATGACGCGGTCAGTACACTCCGCCCGGCCATGTTACGGGGAGGGGACATGATTTCACAATCTGGACTGCGTGCGCTCGCCTGCGGCGCGCTGCTGTCGCTTGGAGCGATGTCGTTCGCACGGGCAGAGGGCACCTACGAGATCCCGGCCGGCGCACATTTCAATCAGGACAAGCTCGCCAAAGTCAGCGAGTTCTTCAAGAACGAGGTCGCAACCGGCAAGATCGCCGGCGCGACCGTGCTGATCCGGCAGCACGGCAAGCCGGTCTACCACGAAGCCTTCGGCGTGCAGGACGTCGCCAGCAAAGCGCCGATCACCGACAAGACCATCTTCCGCCTGTTCTCGATGAGCAAGGCGATCACCTCCGTCGTCGCGGTGCAGCTGATCGAGGACGGCAAGATCAAGCTCGACGATCCCGTCTCGAAATACATTCCGTCCTTCGCCAACGTGAAGGTCGGCGTCGAGAAGAAGGCCGATGACGGCACCAAGTCGCTCGAGCTGGTGCCGCCGACGCGGCCGATGACGGTGCTCGACCTGATGCGTCACACTTCCGGCATCACCTATGGCTTCTATGGCGACAGCCTGGTGCGTAAGGCTTATCGCGAGGCCAACATTTATGCCGGCGATTTCGACCTCGCCGAGTTCGCCGAGCGCATCGCCAAACTGCCGCTGCACAACCAGCCGGGCGGGCTGTGGCAGTACGGCCACTCCACCGACATCCTCGCGCGCGTGATGGAAATCGCGGCGGGCAAGCCGCTGATAGACATCATGCGGGAGAAGCTGCTCGATCCGCTCGGCATGGTCGATACCGGCTTCTTCGTTACGGCCCCCGAGAAGCAGAAGCTGCTGGCGCAGCCGGTGCCCAACGACAGCGATTTCAGGGTCGGCCGGATCAACGATCCGACGGTCGTCAAGAAGATCCAGTTCGCCAGCGGCGGCATGGTCACGACCATGGCCGACTATGAGCGCTTCGCGCAGATGCTGCTCAATGGCGGCAGTCTCGACGGCAAGACCATCCTCAAGCCCGAGGCGTTCAAGCTGATGACGACCGATCAGATCGGCCCGGGCTCCGGCGTCGATCGCGATTATTTCTACTTCCCCGGCGACGGTTTTGGCTTCGGCCTCGGCCTTGCGGTCCGCACCGACCCCGGCAATGCCAAGCCGCCGCCGCCCGGCGATCTCGGGGAATTGAAGTGGGACGGCGCCTCCGGCTGCTATTTCGTGATCGACCCCAAGCAGGACATGTTCTTCGTGCTGCTGGAGCAGACTCCGACCGAGCGCCAGCGCGTGCAACGGACACTGAAGCAGTTGGTTTATGAAGCCATGGAGAAGTGACATGAGCGGGCGCCGCGCGCTGATCGCGGCGCTCGTCGTTCTGGTCGGTGTCGTCGGCGCGAGAGCAGGCTCCGAGGGGCGCCCCGCGCGCAGCCTCTCGCCTGAAGGTCTGGCGAAAGTCTCCGACTACATCAGGAACGAGGTCGCGACCGGGAAGATACCCGGCGCAATGCTGCTGCTCCAGCAGCACGGCAAACCGGTCTATTACGAGAATTTCGGCGTCCGCGACGTCGCGACCGGGATTTCGATGAGCGCGGACACGATCTTCCGCCTCTATTCGATGTCGAAGCCGGTCACCTCCGTGATGGCGATGATGCTGGTCGAGGAGGGCAAGCTCGCGCTCGACGATCCCGTTTCAAAATACATTCCGGCCTTTGCCGGTATGAAGGTCGGCGTCGAAAAGAAGGCCGAGGACGGCAAGGTCGCGCTGGTGCTGGAGCCGCTCGATCGTCCGGTCACGATCAAGGACCTGCTGCGCCACACTTCGGGGTTGCCCTATGGCTATTACGGCGGCGGCGCGGTGCGCGAGCTCTACGCCGAGGCCAATCTCTTCCACAGTAATCTCGGCAATGCCGACTTCGCCGCGAAGATCGCCACGCTGCCGCTGGTCGAGCAGCCCGGCACGGTGTGGGATTACGGCTTTTCCACCGACGTGCTCGGCCGCGTGATCGAGGTGATCTCGGGAAAGACGCTGCTCCAATTCGAGAGGGAGCGGCTGCTCGGTCCGCTCGGCATGACCGAGACGGCATTCTTTGTCGCCGATCCCGCCAAGTTTTCCCGCATTGCCGAGCCGATGCCGGAGGACCGCAACATCAATCCGACGACGCAGGTCCGCGATATCAGGCTGCCCATAACATGGGAATCCGGCGGCGGCGGCATGGTCGGCACCGTCGGCGATTACGCCCGGTTCGCGCAGATGCTGCTCAACGGCGGCATCTACGAGGGCCGGCGTTATCTCAAGCCCGAGACCATTGCGCTGATGGCGTCGGATCATGTCGGACCGGAGACGAAGATCGCGCGCGATCATAATTATTATCCGGGCGGGAACTCCGGATTTGGCCTCGGCTTTGCCGTGCGCACCTCGGTGCCATCAGGCACGTCCTGGCCTACAGGCGAATATCGCTGGGACGGCGTCGGCGGCACATTCTTCTTCATCGACCCCGAAGACGATCTGTTCGGGATCTTCATGGTGCAGACCCCGTCGCAGCGCGGCCGGATCCAACTGGCGCTGAAGACGCTGATCTATCAGGCGATGGGGCGCTGATCGCGGACGTTGCGCCGCTTTCGTGGATTCCTGGGTATCGCTGCGCTCACCCGGGCTACGGGACCTACGCCCCGCGCACGATCTCGCGCACGTATCCGATCGTCTCCTCGATCTGGCTCGCATTGACGTCGAGATGGGTGCAGGCGCGGATGCGGCCGTCCATCATCGCAAGCGTCACGCCGCGCTGACGGAGCGCGGCGACCATCTTGTCGCCGGCGATTCCGGCGCCATCGGGCTTGAAGAACACGAGATTGGTCTCGGGCTCCTGCACCTCGACGCCTGCGATCTGCGACAATCCGCGGGCGAGCGCGCGCGCATTGGCGTGGTCGTCGGCGAGGCGGTCGACGTGG
>NZ_JBFUES010000682.1:0-4291 GCF_056403875.1 Bradyrhizobium sp. P2_E8 | reverse complement strand
CCGTGATTGCGCGCTCGTCGCTGTTGCGGTGGCGGCTCAGGGCTTCGACCTGCGCGGCGAAGGTGCGGGTCAGCCGGGTCAATGCGCGCGTGACGCTCTCCTGCTGCGGAAGGTTGTCCGTGCAGGCGAGGCGACAGGCGCAGCGCATCGTCGCCACGTGAACGGAAACCATCTGCGACACCAGCATGGCCTCGATGGAATCCTTCGGTGCGATGCTCCTGATCATCGAGACCATGAAGGCGAGATTGGCCTCATCAGGCTTCTGCCCGATCGCGCTCGCTTTGACCAATTGCCTCAGCATGCCGTGCAGCGCGTCGCGGTCGGCGGCACCGAGCGCTTCGGCCAGCAGACGCTCGCCGGCTTGCGGGTCCGGATGGCTGATCGCAATGCTGCGCTTGTAGAGTCTGATCCGCGGGCTCGCGGCGGGGCCGCCGCGATCGTTTGTCGCAAGCGGCGAGGTGATGCGGCGGTTCGGTGCTGTCGTCATGCTGTGTCCTTTGCCGGCGCAGGCGCGCGCGAACGACCGTTCGCTGCTGCGCGCGGATGCGAATTTTCAGATGTCGATGAAGGGCTTACGCGCAACCACGTCGGGGCGGCCCTGATCAGGCCGGCCGTCACGCTTACGATTGTTGCGATGATGCCATTCTGCAGGTGTTTTGCCCGACGAGTCAAACGGCATTGCGAAGCGCGCAAGTCCTTGTTCTCTCAGGCGCCGGCTACTGTGCATGGGGTTGTTTTCGCACTTTTTGTTTTGAGCCGGCGCTTACGTGCCGTGCCGCGGAATTGACTGCGCGGAAACGCGATTGCGGAATCCCGTGCGGCCGCTCATCATGATCGCCGAACGCGCCGCACCAACAAACATGCACAAGCGGCACTGAAGTCTGGGGAGAGAAGGAATGCAACGAACGGCTCGCCTGCTGGCAGTGATCGCCGGATTGTGCGCCTGCGCACTGTCGACAGAGGCGCTCGCTCAGAAATATCCGACGCGGCCAGTCAAGGTCATGGTCGGCTTCAGCGCGGGCGGGCCGGTCGATGTCGTCGCGCGGATCATCGGCGACAGGCTGAGCAACAAGCTCGGGCAGCCCTTCGTGGTCGAGAACCGCGCCGGCGCCAACGGCATGATCGCCGCCGAGGGCGTGGCGCGTGCGGATGCGGACGGCTACACGATGCTGGCCTGCAACTCCTCCACCATCACGCTCAACAAGACGCTGTTCAAGGACATTCGCTACGACCCGATAAGCGACTTCGCGCCGCTGACGACCGTTGTGTCGGCGCCGCTGGTGCTGGTGGTCAATCCGGAGAACCCCAGGACCGCCGACATCAAGACCGTGGCCGATCTCGTTGCCGCGGCGAAGGCGCGGCCGGGCGAGCTTGCCTACGGCTCGGGCGGCAACGGCAACCTCGCCCATCTCGCCATGGAGCTGCTCGGCCAGAAGGCCGGCATCAAGATGATCCACGTGCCTTATCGCGGCGGTGCCGCCTCCGAGGTCGGCATTCTCGCGCAGGAGGTGCTGGCGGTGTTCGATCCGCTCTCCGCCGTGCCGCTGGTGAAGGCCGGAAAGCTGCGCGCGCTCGCGGTGTCCTCCGCCGAGCGGCTGCCGTCGTTGCCTGACGTGCCGACGGTTGCGGAGGCAGGCTACCCCGGCTTCGACCTGTCGTTCTGGGTGGGCTTCTTCATGCCGAAGGCTGTGCCCGCGCCGATCCTGGAGGCGCTGCACCGGGAGATCGTCGCCGCCGCCAAGGATCCGGCGGTCGAGGAGAAGCTCGGATCGCAGGGCGTCGTCAGCGTGCTAAGCCCGGCCGAGTACGCCGCGAAGATCGCGAAGGAGACCAAGGAGCTCGCCGAGGTTGTGGTGGCGGCGAACATCAAGGCGGAGTGAGGCGCCCGTGGCACTAAAGAGCGTGGCCGGTGTGAGCTAGCTCGAGGAGCGTTCGCGCGCCGCAAAGCGGATCGCACGAGCTTTTGCACTCTTTCCGGCGGCGCGGGCCGCGATCATGCTCCGTGCCTTGCCGTGGGCCCCGGCATTCTTGCGCAGCAGGATTGCGAACCGCTTGCGTGCACGGCTCGCCGAGAGTCGCGCCGCCAGCTGCTCGGCCTTGCGCATGATGGTGACGACCGACGGTGTCAGGTTCACCGGAACCCAGGCGACGTCCTTCGTCTTGGACAGGCTGCCGACACCTTCGCAAGGCGCTTCGCGCGGCAGGTCGATCCGGATTGGGAGAGCCTCTGCGCGCTCGGTCCAGTCCTCGGCCCTGGTGCCGGTGATGATGCGGACATAGTCGCGCGTCTCGCGCGGCAGCTCGCTCTCTCTGGCGAGCCATTTCTGGATGCGGCCGGGACCTGCGTTGTAGGCGGCCGCTGCGAGGCCGAGATTGCCGAAATCGTCACGCAGCTTGCGCAGGAACCTTGCCGATGCGGGCAGCGCCTTGATGGGATCGAAGGGATCATCCAACCCGACCTCGGCCGCCGTCTCCGGCATGAATTGCGCGACGCCCTGTGCGCCGGCCGGGCTGACCTCGTTGGAACGAAAGCGGCTCTCCTGCCAGAGCAGGCGCGCGAAGAACGGCACGGGAATGCCGCTGGCCTCGGCGGCTTCGCGAAGCGCGCGGCAGAACCGTTCAGTCGGTGAAACCGGGGCCTGCGCTACGGGCTCGACCGCGCGTGGCGGTTCGATCGTCTCCTCAAAGGCCGCGCGGGCGTTGGCGAGCTCGATGGCCTGCACGCTTGCGAGGAAGAGCTCCACCACTGGAACAAGCGGGGAGGCTCGGTTGTTCTCAACAATGGCGTGGTCGAAGCTTGATGTTTGCCGCGACGCCGACGGATCGAGGTCGCACATCWGAATCAGAAACGCGGCGCAAGCCGCGACGACAAATCGCATTGCGTGGACAACCTCGAACTGTGGGATGAACGGCCGGCGATACGCCCGGCGATACGGTGTTTCTTAATCGTCCGATTGCGGCAAAGCTGCGATCTCAGAGGTTGCGTCGGTGCTACTACGGTGTTCCCGAAGGGAAACTTCCCGTGCGTTTGCGGGCATCTGCGAAGCGGGACGAGCGAACATGATGCGATGGATCTTCGGTGCGGTGATTTCGCTGTGGCTTGCGGTCCCGGCCGTCGCGGGCAATCTTGGCGCCGCAGCCGTGAATGACGCTGCGCGCCCTGCAAGACAGCCGGCCGCCGACAAGGTCGACGCATCCGTGGTGAAGCTTCAGATACTGCTCGATCGTGCGCAATTCTCTCCCGGCGAGATCGACGGAAAATTCGGCGAGAACGCGCAGAAGGCGCTGAAGGCATTCGCGGAGCAGAACGGCATCGCGTCCGACAAGGGCATCGCGCCGGAGCTGTGGGACAAGTTGAATGCGACGAGCGACGGCCCTGTCGTCGTCGACTACAGGATCGGCGATGCGGATGTGAAAGGGCCGTTCCTGAAGGCGCTGCCGGCGAAGCTCGACGACATGAAGTCACTGGAGGCGCTGAACTACACCAGCCCTCTCGAGGGGCTCGCCGAGAAATTCCACGTGAGTGCGGATCTGCTCAAGGCCCTCAATCCCGGCAAGTCCTTCGACAAGGCCGGCGAGACCATCATCGTCGCGAATGTTCCGGCACGGCGAGAGCTGCCGCGTGCTGCGCGGCTCGAGGTCGACAAGAAGAACGGGACATTGAAGGCGTTCGACGGCACTGGCCGCCTGGTCGCGTTCTATCCGGCGTCAATCGGCAGTCCGGATCGGCCGACGCCGAGCGGGACGCTCAAGGTCACCTCGACCAATGACAAGCCGAATTATCACTACAACCCGGAGTACAGGTTCAGCAGCGTCAGATCCAGAAAGCCGTTCGATGTCAAACCCGGGCCCAACAATCCGGTCGGCTCGTACTGGATCGGCCTGTCGGCGCAGAGCTACGGCATCCACGGGACGGCGGAGCCCGACAGGGTGAGCAAGTCCGCGTCCCACGGCTGCATCAGGCTCACCAATTGGGACGTTCGGGCGCTGGGCGACAGCGTCAAGCGCGGCACGCCGGTCGTCTTCCTCGATGCTCCGACGGACTCTTCGTCGAAGCAGCAGGGAAAGCCGGCCGCTAGGCGCGCAGCAAACTAATCTTTCGGAAAATCCTTGCGCATCGCGATCTCGGCGGCATCGCCGGGCGACAGCACGGTCTGTTCGAAGGCCGGTTGCGGCCTCGTCATGATGTCGTAGAGCGAGATGCCCTTGATGGGCTTGCCCATCAGCTCGCGGACGCAGTCGGCGAGCGTGCCGTTGTAGACGAGATAGGGCGGACCCCGGTCCTTCTGCC